>JANMNK010000266.1:0-10139 GCA_031373875.1 Pirellulaceae bacterium
CCCGCGGGCCGTGGAACACTCGCAGCTTTATCAGGCAACTCTGGATGCGATTGCCGAAGTAACACCTGTTTCTGTGCCGAAGGTCACTGTGCATGCTCTGCCCGATGATGCGCTGCGATCGGCGATTCGTGATTCGTCGGAGCAGGATTTGATCGTGGTCGCTGGCTCGTTCTTTTTGGCTGCCGAGCTCCTCCCGTCTTTTCGAAAAAACTAGAAGTAGCCAAAACGGTTCAAACTCTGGCGAGCGGTCCGGTACAATAGGGTTCTGACAACGGCGTGTACCGAGTCTTGATAGCCGTTCGATTGTTAAGCTTCGAGCAACCGAGTATGAACTACTGGCGTGGATGAAATAGTGTTCGATAGCAACGAGCTCTTGAGAAAATCGATTTTGAACGATGCGACAGCTTTTGGCGAGTTGTTGGAGCACTATCGACCTTATCTTACATTCCTCGCGCTTCGCTATCTCGACACGCGTTTGCAATCGCGATTTGATGCTGCGGACTTGGTACAAGTCACTTTCCTAGAAGCCCATCGCGATCTGCCAAATTTTCGTGGGAATGATGTTGCATCGCTGTTAGCTTGGCTGCGCAATATGCTCCGCAATAACATTGCTTCGACGCATCAAGCGCACCTGTATTCCTTGAAGCGAAATGCCGCTCTCGAAGTCCATTTTTTAGGCACCAATGCTTCCTCGGATCCGCAACCACTCGTGGAATTGGTTCCATCGGAAACGACGTCACCAAGCCAGCGGGTCATGCGCGACGAAGTAGCCGCATCGCTGGCGATCAGCATTGATCGGTTGCCTGAAACACAAGCCGAAGCAATCCGACTGCGATACTTGGAAGGGTGTTCGCTGCGCGAGATCGCGGAGCGTATGGAGAAGACCGAGTTGGCGGTAGCTGGGCTTTTGAAGCGAGGGCTACGATCTTTGCGAGATGATCTCGATGTCGGAACCGATTCTAGGGCGGCGAACAGCTAGGCAATGCATAAAAAAAGGGGCCCTGATTGGACCCCCTTTTCTGATTTAGTGAAAATAGCAGCAAGCCTAACACGTGTTGCTGCGCTCAGCAAAGACGATTATTTGTCGTTGTCTTTCTTGTCCTTGCCACCCTTTTCTTTTTCTTCCTTGAGTTCTTCGAGGAACAATTCTACGTCCTCTTTGAATTTTTCGTCTGCCAACTCGACGGCTTTGGTTTGGGTTGCGATGGCCTTATCCAGATCACCGTTCATATATTGCAAGTGTGCTAAGGTATCAAGGACATCGCCATTATCAGGCTCAGCTTTGATTGCCATCTCAGCCGCCTCGATGGCAACCCCAATAACTCCTTTGTCGACTTTCTTGTCTTCTTTGCGTTCCTGGATTTGCACTACAAATGAAGCGAGTTGTTGGAGAATTTTTGAATTATCTCTATTTTGAGCGATCAATTCTTTGAGGGGTTCGATTGCTCTTTCATCGCCGGTCTGCATCAACAGTTCTGTTCGCATTCCTTTGAGCTGTGCTCTGGCACCTTCTGACTTGACTGTCGCGAGAGCTTCATCAAGCTTCTTGATGGCTCCATCCACGTCGCCTTTGCGAAACAGCCGGACGATGCCCGATTGAATTTGCTCGATTTCTTGCGCCTCTTTAAATTCTGTGGCAAAGCTCTCGCGATCCCATTTATCCGTCACGACTTGTTCAAGCGTCTCGTCCATCGACGTGGGATGACCGATCCACTCAATCAATCCCTTTTTGCCGACGATAAATGCTGTAGGAATACCGTTTTGTTTGGCAGCTTGCATGTACGCTTCGTGAACCGATTTATCTGGATCCGTAGTCAAACAATAGTTTTTGGTAAGCTCACCATAGGTTTTTTCGTCGTCCTCAGTTTTTCTTTCCAAAAACTCCTGGACGGTTTCGACGTCTTCGTCGCTGACGCTGATGACGGTCACACCGCGTTTGGCGTAATCATCCTGTAGCTTGCTGATGTGAGGCATGCTGGCGATGCAGGGACCACACCAAGTTGCCCAGAATTCGACAACGTAGACTTTGCCTTTTTCGAAATCCTTAATGTGCTTGAACTTTCCGTCGCCGTCACTCAGCCAGTGTTCGATGTCGATACTGGGGGCCTGGGAGCCAATGGTCAGCATGTCTTTGTCATCGGCGGAAACGGAGGCGGCCGAAGCCATCGCTGCGAGTCCAAGAAAAGCTAATCTCAATAGATGCTTCGACATAAAAAAATCTTCCTCTCAAGAAAACTCCTTAGACTTCGCCCACTATAAGTTCAATTACGGCATTGATGAAGCAATGGAACGAAACGACTTTGTGATTTTGCTTTGCTAGGGCCGGTGGTACCACTTATTGAAAGCGATGGCTACGTATGAGAAGAGCCCATGCCTTCGCTATTTGCCAAGTACGTAAGCAAAGATTAAAGGTGCTACGATGGTAGCATCGCTATGGATCATGAACTTAGGGGTATCAACGCTTAATTTCTTCCAAGTAATCTTCTCGTTTGGAACAGCGCCCGAGTATCCGCCATAGCTCGTTTCGGCGTCCCCAATTTGGGCAAAGTAGGCCCAAAGCGGCGTCTTTTCAGCCAAATCTTGAATCAGAAGCGGGACGACACAAATAGCAAAATCACCGGCAATCCCCCCTCCAATTTGGAAAAAACCGATGGGATTCTTTTTGCTTGTTTCGCGATACCACTCCGCTAACTTTGCTAGCTGCTCCGTACCACTCTTCAAAGCACGATGCGATTTAACCGTTCCGTCCATGACGCGAGCGGTGAACATATTTCCAAGGGTACTGTCTTCAATCCCGGGTGAAAAAATGGGCAGTTTCTTTTTCTTGGCGGCAATTACCCAACTATTTTCAGGTGGGATCTGATAGTGTTTTTTTAGGTCTGGTTCGTCCAACAACTTGTAAAAATATTCGTACGGGAAAAGTCCCTCGTCTTTCTCACCTTGCTCGATCCAATACTTGGTCAATCGCGCCTGCATGTGCGTCATGACCGTTTCGGGAATGCACGTATCGGTAACTCGATTAAAACCCTTGCGAACCAATTCCACTTCGTCTTTGACACTCAATGCCCGCCAGTTTTCAATAACGCGGTATTCGTCGTGAGCGAACAAGTTGAACAAGTCTTCTTCTAGGTTTGCAGCCGTACAACTGATCGCATGGACTTTGTCTTTGCGAATCATTTCCGCTAGGGAAATCCCAAGTTCCGCGGTACTCATTGCCCCGGCCAAAGAAACCATCATCTTTCCGTTTTCTTCATTTACAAAGCTTTTGAAACCCTTGGCTGCAGCCAAAGTCTCCCGTGCGTTGAAATGACGAAAATTAAGTTCCATGAAGGCCGAAATGTTCATCGAGGTGGGTTCTCCAGGTTATCAAAATTGTAAAAGCTATCGATCGCGGGCCATCGGCATCACGACATATGCATATCCATCGTCCGTCAAGAAAAGCGCCGGATCGGAACCGCCGCTAATTTCTAAATGGAACGTCGCATCGAGGTCCAATGCTCGAAGGAAATCGGAAACGTAACGATGATCCATCGTCATCTTAATCAGTTCCCCGGTGTAGCTGATTGGCATTTCGATGCGAGATTGACCTACGTCTGCCGTTCGAGCGGCTACGACCATCGTTCCTTGCCCAAATTGGAAATCAATACCACGGCTTTCAGGATCGGCCACCACGGCAGCTTGGCGGATCGCTGCGTAAAAGGGGCCAACCGAACCGCTGATTCGAATCGCATTATCGCGATTTGGAATGACTTGCCGCCAATTGGGATATCGACCTTCGACCAATCGCGAATAGATCATACTTCGGCTGGTGCGGACGAGGACATCGTTTTGTCGTGCAGCGACGTGGACAACTTCGTCTTTATCACTAATGGATCGCTCCATCAGACTCAATGTCTTGCTCGGAATGATCGTTGTGGGACCCGATGTCTTGTGATCGCCCACCGATTTACCCGTGCCCTGCATGCGAGCCAATCGTCGCCCGTCCGTTGCAACAGCGAGCACGTCGGTATCGTTCATTTCTAACAGTACACCGCCCAGTGCATATCGACTGCTTTCCGCATCCGTCGCGAAAATTGTTCTGCGGATCATTTCGCGAAAAAGTCGAGCTGAGATCTCGTGGTAACTCTTTTCCTCAAAATTCACGACTGTTGGAAATTCGTCCGGATTGCCGCTCGGCAAACTAAACTCCGATTGCAAGCCACGGACGATAAGCGACGATCCATTGACTTCGAAATAAAGCTGCTCGTCGCTCGACTCGCGTAAAATGCTTCCGATGCGTTGAACGCTCAAGAGTGCCTTGCCCGGCGTTTGCACATCGACACCTTCGACATCAATCCTGATCCCAGCGTCCATGTCGGTGGCCATCAGCGTGACTGCGTCTTCACTAGCGGTCAACTTGATATTCTGAAGAATCTCCTTAGGGCTGCGAGCCGAAGCCACCGAAGCGGCTAATTGAAATGCTCCAAAAAGTTTTTCTCGATTACAAGAAATTTTCATTCCAGTAAATTCCCGTTCCTAATTCAAAGTTGGGGAGAATCACCCCAACGGCACAAAAAGTCTTAAAATGCAGTTCTGACTGACCCCATGTTGTAACCTCGAATCCCATTTCTAGCGAGTCACAACGCTATTTTCCTTCGAGTTTTGGGGCTAATGCCAAAACGCTACTATGACCAATCGTATGACGGTAACTGAACACCTTTGGTCAACTTCTTTTCTTTTAGATTAATTTAATGTTGTTGTTGTATTGTCGAGGCCATTCGATGAAGATTGAACTCAGTCTGGAGTAGTAAGTCCTTACCAGCATTGTATTTGCGTCGACGCTGACAACTCGGACTAGCGTGGAAAACACGTTGCTGGCTAGATGATTCCCGGACTTGCGGTGGATGATTGCGACGTCAAGTCAGAACACGCAATGAGCAGTCTTTGAAAACGTCGAAATTGATGAACAAGTGTGAACAAAACGCTAACACGTTTTACACAATAATAAGTATCAAATGAGCATCACAGTTTGTGGCGCTTGTAGGGAATAACTAAGTTAGAGCATATCCTATAAACGGTCGTCAAACTCGATCGGATGGCGAGAGTTCGGACTGACGAGAACAAAAACCATTCGTGCCCTGATATCCCACCAAACAACTTCAAAGCATATCGATTTCCTTCCTAAAACTCGAAGATCACGAAACTCCGTTTCACCGTAAGCCAAGAGTTCTCAGGGTAACCTCAATGAATCCAATATCTTGCCGGATGCCATTATCTTTCCGGATGACGGCGCCGTACATCGGAGTATTTGCTGGTTTGTTATGTGTCGTTCAAGCAGCGATAGTGCCCACCGAATTGCTTGGACAAGTTGACGCCTCCTCCCAGTCGGAGCAAGTTCTTGCAAAAGATCAGTTGGACTTTTTTGAAACGAAGATTCGGCCCGTGCTTATTGTGGAGTGTTACGAATGCCATTCAGAAGAGGCTTCGGGAAAAGGAAAACTGCGAGCTAACTTATGGCTGGATTCACGGCAAGGAATCCGAAAAGGTGGCGATACTGGCGCTGCCGTCGTACCGAACAACGTCGAAGAAAGTTTGCTCCTTTCGGCTTTGAAACACGAATCGTTCGAAATGCCGCCGAAGGGTAAATTGACGGATGATGTCATCACCGCATTCGTCAAGTGGATTGAGATGGGAGCACCCGATCCACGCGATGGCGAGCCTAAATCAATTTCGAAAGGAATTGACTTGGAAAAAGGCAGACAGTTTTGGGCCTTTCAACCGCTGCGGGATCAACTTCCCAACCCACTTGAAAACGCGCCCCAATTAAACAATCCGGTGGATCGATTCACCGTCGGTCAACAATTTGAAAAAGGGTTGATACCCAGTCCCTCGGCCGACGCCCGCGTCTTGATTAGACGAGCATGGTTTGACTTGCTGGGTATCCCACCCACTCCCCAAGAGATGAATGAATGGACCAAGCGGCTGGGACAGGCGGGTCAAATCGATCAAAAAGCCTGGGAATCCCTGATTGATATGCTTCTTAAACGACCGCAATACGGAGAGCGTTGGGCTCGTCATTGGATGGACATTGCACGCTTTGCTGAGTCGTATGGATACGAGCAAGACTACGATCGTCCGACTGCCTATCACTATCGCGATTTCTTGATACGGGCATTCAACGACGACATGCCCTTTGATCAGTTTGTTCAATGGCAAATCGCTGGCGACGAAATAGCACCCCAAGAACCCTTGGCTTGGATGGCAACAGGTTTGTTATGCGGGGGAGCATTTCCAACACAGCTAACAGAGTCCGAGTTTGAATCCACACGGTACGATGAACTCGACGATATGGTAACGACGACCAGTTTAGCTTTCATGGGAATTTCCGTCGGATGCGCACGCTGTCACGATCATAAATTCGACCCTATCGCTTCCAAAGACTATTACCAATATGCGGCTTGTTTTACGACCGCGATTCGAGCGGAACGCGAATTTGATTTAAACCCTGCGGAAAACGAGGCCAAACGGCAAGCGTACGCTCAACAACTCGCCGCCGCAAGAGACACCCTCGCTGAAATCGAATCGGGTGAAACTTCTACGGATTTGTTCAACTTCCTCCAAAGTCCGGAGAGCACTGATGAGAGATTGCAACCTTGGACTGTTTTGACGGGTGAGATCTCGTCGACGGGAGGTAGCCAGTTCAAATTGCAAAATGACGGGTCGTATTTGGCTGTTGGCCCGGCTCCTGCCGTCGACATACTGAATGTGACGGATTCAACCGGCAATCAATCTATATCGGCGATTCGTGTGGAAGCCTTGGCAGATCCATCGCTGCCGAATCAAGGACCAGGTCGAGCTCCAAACGGCAATTTCGCTCTTAGCCACTTTGAGCTGTACCATATTCCTGCTGGAGTCACCGAGCGCGTCAAAGTGCCAATGGCGGTTGCAAAGGCAACCCATCAACAAAATGAATCGTCACTGTCGATCGTTGCGTCATTGGATGAAGATCCAGCGACTGGGTGGGCAATTGATGGACAAATAGGTCGGAGTCAAGCCGCTGTTTTCCATTTACCAACGGCCATTCAAGCTCGCGAGGGCGACCGCCTGAAAGCGGTCCTCGTATTCCATCATCCCAATCCGCAACATGCAATTGGCAGATTGCGAATTTCGGTGACTTCGCAACTCGATGCAAAACCAGAAGTAGGTCAAGCGGGTCCTTCGCAACAAGTCGTTGCGGCAATCGAAAGGTTGCGGACTCTCGTGAAAAGTGGAGCCGATATAGGGGGACTGCGGCAGCGTTCGCCGGGTGACTGGCAAACAGCTTTAGATTGGTTCAAACTCCAATCGACCAAATGGAAAGCACAATCGGATCGAGTCGCTGAATTAGAAAAAACTGGGCCGGGCGTGACCCTGACCAAGGTACTTGTTACGAGCGAAGGTTTGCCTCTCCTCAGCCATCATGCAAACGATCGCGGCTATCCTCATTTTTACCCCGAAACGTATTTGTTAAGGCGCGGTGATGTCCACCAAAAAGTCGAGGTCGTGCCGTCGGGGTTTCCGAAAGTACTGACAGCCGACGATGCAGACTTCGATCGCTGGCAACCACCAGCAGTAGTGGCCAACGAATCGACCAGCGCAAGCAAAACCAGTATGCGCCGAAGCGCGTTGGCTCGCTGGATGACGGATACCGAACAAGGGGCTGGCAACTTGGTTGCAAGAGTCATCGTCAATCGTTTGTGGCAACATCATCTCGGGCGAGGAATTGTCTCCACACCGAATGATTTTGGTGCTTCTGGCGACAAACCTACGCATCCGGAACTGCTTGACTGGTTAGCTGCGCGACTTGTCGAGCGCGGTTGGCGTTTATCGGAAATTCATCGGCTGATAATGACCAGCAGGACGTATCAGCAATCCAATAAAGTGGCCAATGACCCACGATCTATTGTCGATCCCGAAAACATTCAATTCTGGCATTGTCCGCCAAGGCGTCTCGAAGCCGAACCAATTCGCGATTCGATGTTATTCGTTTCGGGATTGTTAGATTCGACGATGTACGGGCCGGGAACGCTCGACTCGAACATGCGCAGACGGAGCATTTATTTCTTTATCAAACGCAGTCAGTTGATTCCAGAAATGATGTTGTTTGATTGGCCTGAGCATTTGGTGAGCATTGGACAACGGTCAAGCACCACCATCGCTCCTCAAGCGTTGATGTTCATCAACAGCCCGCAAGGTCGGACTTATGCTGAAGCTTTCGCAAAACGGGTGCAATCTGCTGAGCCAAATGCCGCCATTGTCCAAGCCTATACGATCGCATTTGGGCGAGCGCCGACCACAGCGGAACTTGAAATTGCTGAGGAATTTCTAAAAAAA
Source organism: Pirellulaceae bacterium (assembly GCA_031373875.1). Taxonomy (GTDB): domain Bacteria; phylum Planctomycetota; class Planctomycetia; order Pirellulales; family Pirellulaceae; genus JANMGV01. Next base: position 8,353 of record JANMNK010000266.1, read on the forward strand.
CAAACCCAAACGCGGCAACAGTCCAGTGACGCCGATTCAGAATTCCAGTCCTTGGCTGATCTTTGCCAAGCCATCCTGAGCATGAACGAATTTGTTTACATCGACTAAGCCAAAGACAGCGCGCATGGTTGCTTCGCCTGGGGACGACCATTAACTGAAATTGAACTTCGATCGCAACCGAGACAACGAAAATGAAAAGTCAACCATCAGCGATACAACAGAACTTGCTCGGTCGTAGACAATTCTTGCGAGACAGCGGTTGTGGGTTTGGGCTGCTTGGTTTGGCCTCTTTGCTATCCGACGAAGGACTACTTCCCCCTGCAACTGCTGCCGATGGTCTTGGTAGCCGAGCACTTCATCCGCTAGATCCCCAACCGAGTCATTTCCCCGCGAAAGCAAATCGCGTCATTTGGATTTTCGTTAATGGTGGACCAAGCCATGTCGACACATGGGACTACAAACCAGCTTTAGAAAAAGCTCACGGCAAATCGATCAAGGAGTACGCGCCCGAGTTTACCAACACGACCGGATTTTTCAAAGATTCGGTCGGCAATTTGATGAAGTCGCCCTTTGAATTTACGCCTCGTGGTAGCTGTGGGAAAATGGTGTCGTCAATCTTTCCCTACCTAGGCGAACATGTCGACAAGATGGCGTTCATTCATTCGGGGTTTACCGAATCCAATAACCACTCCCCTGCTCTCTTCGCCATGAATACGGGATTTCCCAGAATGGGTTTTCCATGCGTGGGATCATGGGTCACGTATGGTTTGGGAAGCGAAAGCAAGGACTTGCCAGGGTTTGTCGTAATGAGCGATCCGAAAGGCCGAGGTTTGCCCAAAGGGCATGCAGCGAACTGGAGTGCGGGATTTCTTCCAGGCGTTTTTCAAGGCACGCATTTGCGACCTACGGGCGATGCAATTGATAATTTGAAACTAGCGCCGCACATGTCGGCGGAGACGCAGCGAGGTCAACTTGATTTACTCAATCGATTCAATCAAATGCACCTCGAACAACACGCTGCTGAATCGGATCTCGCGGCCCGCATCGAGAGTTTTGAGTTAGCTTATCGAATGCAATCCGCCGCGCCCGAGACGATCGAATTGGGCGACGAACCGGAGCATATTCATCAACTGTACGGCATGGACGATCCGAAGTGTAGTCATTTCGCTCGCCAATGTTTGATGGCGCGTCGACTGGTCGAACGCGGTGTTCGTTTTGTTCAAATTTATTCGGGTGGAATGGAGAACGAACGTTCTTGGGATGGCCACAGCGATATTCAAGGCAATCATCAGCAATTCGCAGACGAGACGGACAAACCAGTTGCGGCTTTGTTAGCTGACCTCGATCAACGCCGTTTGTTGGATGATACGCTCGTGATTTGGTGTGGCGAGTTTGGTAGGCTGCCCGTGGCACAACTCGGCGGCAAGCCGGGACGCGATCACAATCCGCATTGCTTTACGGCTTGGATGGCGGGGGGCGGGATCAAAGGTGGCGTGTCGTACGGCGAATCGGACGAAATCGGCTTTAAAGCGTCCGTCAATCGCGTTCACTTGAACGACTTACACGCCACGATACTCCAGCTCCTTGGGTTGGATCACAAGCGGTTAACGTATCTTTACAACGGCCGCAACTTCCGCTTAACAGACGTCGCCGGCAACGTAATTGAAAGCATTATTGCTTGATAAGCGTTGGTTAAGCCCGCATCGGTTCGTATTCAGCTATTCCTTGACATGCCGATTAAGTTGATGCACAAACGCCTGTCTTTCTCGTAAGGAAGCTGAATTCGG
>JANMNK010000292.1:0-2899 GCA_031373875.1 Pirellulaceae bacterium
GAAATTTCTACGAGAAATATCTTTTTATGCTTGGCCGCAACACCGAATAGACTATCTCGTTCTAGCACCAAGTATCGGTTCTTATCGACTGCGAGAATTTCGCTAATACCAGTCGTTTTTTATTCGAGCTGATAGGCATATTGACGTGAAACTGGACCTTCTGTTGTGGTATCGAAAGCAAGAAGCCGAGCAAAATTGCCGACCCGCTTTGTTCCTTCGATGCGTGCGTCTTGGGCCAAAGCACCTTGCATAGCTGCCATGCCAAACGCTCCATCTGGAGAAATTGCTACTCCCTCCAATCCGCGATTCGGGACAGTTCCCACAGTCCATTCCGCAGCGCTCTGTCCTTGAGCCAGTCTCATCGACTCTGGAGTGGTCCACGTTGAACTCAACATACCCGACTTTGAGAATAAACAGATGCGAGGGCCATATTCTTCTGAAATGATCCAGTTGCCGCTTTTCGTTTGACGTATCCCTTCGGGATCGAATGCCAGGTTAGCTGTTGCGGGATCAGCAAGAAGCGAAAGTGCTCCCGCAAAGTTCCGGCCATCTGTATTCAACAACATGTGAGTCGCGACAAGCTTTGTCGATAAGGACTTTGACTCGATGTTGGGCACTAACTCAAATTCGTGAACACGGCATGGAAATGCGGTTGCACCGTCAGCAGGGCCACGATCAGACAGGACAAGAAAGCGGTTCCCTTGGCCCGTATAGTCTAAAGCCGAGAATCCACCCAAACGATTAAGTGGTGTACCGTCTTCGAGCACCCCATCTAGCCCGGAGGCATCCAACGTGGAACCTACAAGCGAACCGCTCGCGACGAGTTCAACGTTAATCTGCGCCGAAGCGACTTCTGCCGACAAAAAACTAATGCAGAAAACACTGAGTAGAAACTTACGCATGGATTGAATATCCTTCGAAGAGCGAAGTAGGCAAGACAGCGACTTCAATAAACGTACCAAAATATGAAATAGCAATCGGCTGTTCATCATTCGCCAATTTCGCGATGAGTCCGAGGTGCGATACAGAATGAGTCGATCATTCAAGTGGGATTAGCATTGCCGTGAGATCGATGAAAGCAACGATCATGGACCAAACATCTAAGGCCTGGGCACTGAGACCGATATCTCAAGTTAATTGCAAAAACGCCCCTAGTCGTCTTTACCGCCACCGTCCTCCCGAAAGGCAGGACGTTTTTTGAAATTTCGCTGGCTAATCGAGCGGCTTAGTTTTCAGACTGATAAACATCGCCGTAATCGCGAGTGAACATCCCAACGAGCGCTTCGGCGCTAGTGCTAGCCGAAACAAACCTGACCGATCCATCGGCATAGAGCATTTGGCTGCCGCCAGTGTGAAACGAATAAATTTCGCTGTCGTTGGTGCAGTTGATAAAGCAAGAACCGTTTCCAGTCACGACACCGCTATCGTTGGTTTTGTTCGCCACGCCCTGTCTGGTAGCACCGTCAATACTAAAACCACCGTTGATATCAGCCCATCCCCAGCCATCCTTGACGACTCCCAGTCCGGACATTGCACCGGAGTCTGGATTTCGTCCTTGCTTGCCCGAAATGTACAGCGTTGGTCGTCCGCCGCCTTCGGCAATCATTACCGTTTTGGATAAACCGTCGGTGACTTGAGCTAATAGGACACCATCCGGGCCGCGTCCCATAACTCCCAATACTTCGCGTTCATTTAGAGGTGGAAGCCCTGCGACGATGAATGACGAATTGCGTATCGCATTGATCGTGCCGTAGTCGGAATAGCCCCATTTTGGCTGATCGCTTCGAAGACCGCGAGTGATCGAGTTGTAAAGATTTGTTGCTGGAAGCTGGCGAGATGTTGGGGCCGATGGGCACAATAATGTTGCAACCTTAAGCGTTGTAAATTCGTCGTTGGACGGATCGTACCAAGGTGTGCCAAAATTATAGCCGGCGCGGATATTGTTCTGCTCGATGTACGGCATGATCATCGCCGTCCAGGACTGTTCAAATCGTGGGCTCGAATAAGCTAGGCGACTGGGTGGTAAGACCCGATAAGTGCTCTCGTAGTTATGAAGAGCGATACCCAATTGATGAAGATTGTTTCCGCACGACATCTTACGCGATGCTTCACGTGCAGCCTGAACTGCGGGCAGTAGTAATCCAACCAAAATGCCAATAATTGCGATGACAACGAGCAATTCTACTAGCGTAAAACCACGACGAATTCTGTTTCTCAAATTCAACATTCAAGGTTCCCCCCTTTTGAAATTACGATGCATCCAAACAACGGTTGCTTCAGTTGGTGAACAGATTAAGACTTGAGCAAATAATAGGGAATCGTCGGAGTGTTAATGAATGATGAAGATCTAGCTAAGATTGCTTTAAGCAAGCCGTTGCCGTGAAGTTTCGGAGTCGATATCGAACGGGGCACAACCGTACGCGCGGACTCGCAGCGGTGAAGAAATAAAAGAGAACTAGTCCAAGGCGACCGCTTGCAGGATCAGCAATCGTCGACAAAGTCGCGAGCGAACATGGCGACCAAGGTGGCGGCATTGGTGCTCGTCGATATGAATTGCTCCGAGCTATCGCAAAACAACATCTGGCTGCCATCTGCGTAAAACGAATACAGTTCGCTGTCGTTCGTGCCGTTCATTAAACATGTACCATTGCGGATGACCGTTCCGTCTTTCTTGGTCTTGTTGAGCCTCCCTTGTCGTACAGCTCCATCGATACTGGCCGCCATTGATATCAGCCTATACCCAACCGTCACGTACGCCACTCTTTCCCGCTGCGACACCTTCTTCGGGATTGCGACCTTGTTTTCCAGAAATATACAGTGTGGGTTTACCTCCACCTTCGGCAACAACCACTGTTTGCGATAGTCCATCGGTAATCGTAGCCCGCCGAACTCCATCTGG
>JANMNK010000313.1:0-5973 GCA_031373875.1 Pirellulaceae bacterium
CCAGTAGGCGCCCATTTTGCCGCTAGCCACTTCGGTGACGAGGATCCTGGGGCTGTGGGATTTGAAGACCATGAAGAAAAGCATCGAGACGGAGAACACGGTGTTCTGCCGTGACGCCATGAATGCCTTGCGGCCTGCTGCGGCAGCGGCTGGATCGGGTTCGCCTCCGGCAATGACGTTGGCGGCATTGGCCAGCACGACTTTCTGATTGCGCCAGATCACGCCCCACACGTTGAGCATCATGATGGTGCCCAGCAACATGCCGGTGCTGATCGCGATGCCACCGGCCTGCTTGCCGAAGCCGTTGGCGAAGTAGTCCTTGGTGATGATCGTGATCAAGATGCCGGTCACGAACGTGCTGAGCGCCGACCAACGGAACCACCAGAGCGCCCTGCGGGCGACCTTGTCGATGGCGAGGAAGACGGATTTTTTGTCCGCGGCGAAGACCGTTGTAGCGCTCACTGCGATGTTGTTTGCGGGAGCGATGGCGGGATTTCCGTTTGTTACGCAACAGTTTTTTCCGCAATCTTCGCGACCAGAGTTCCTTGTTGAGCTTCGGTTGCCTGAGGGCTCGTCCTTTGCCGCAACGGAGTCGGCTATCGCCAAAGTCGAGGACTTGTTGAAGGACGATCCCGACGTGTTGCATTTTTCTTCGTATGCAGGCGGTGGTCCCCCGCGATTCGTACTGACACTCGATCCCGATCTACCATCAGCGAACTTTGGAAAGATTGTCGTCGTGACGGACAACGCAAAGAATCGTGAACGCGCATTGCAACGCATCCGAACTGTTTTCGCTGAGAACAAGTTGTTCCCCGAACTGAGAGGCCGCGCGGTTCGCATGGATTTTGGTCCGCCTGTAGGATTCCCCGTTCAGTATCGAGTCGTCGGTCCCGATGCAGGCGAAATACGCAAGATCGCTGCAAGCTTGCAATCGGTCATGCGAACTGATCCCGACACAGTAGATGTGCATATGGAATGGGGTGAGTTATCGAAACTCGTGCGGCTGAATATCGATCAGAATCGGGCGAGAATGCTTGGCCTGACGACCCAAGATTTATCGCAGTCGCTCCAGACGTTGCTAGCAGGCGTCCCGATCACACAATATCGCGAAGGTACCGAACTGATCGATGTCGTCGCTCGTGCGGTGCCTGCTGAGAGGATGGTTTTGGATGATCTGCAGAACATCAACATCACAACGCAATCGGGAAAATCCGTTCCCCTTTCGCAAGTAGCAAACCTGTCCTACGAGCAGGAAGAACCTGTCTTGTGGAGACGTAATCGCGATTTGACTTTGACGGTTCGTTGTGATATCCGCGATGGCAAACAGCCTCCTCAAGTGTTTGCTCAATTGAGTCCCAAAATCGCTGCTTTGGCTGCTTCGTTACCCGAAGGCTATCGTATCGAGAATGGCGGCGCTACCGAAGAAGCCGCCAAAGCCAACGCATCCATTTTCGCAGTCTTTCCCTTGATGGGAATTCTGATGCTGACTACGTTGATGGCGCAGTTGCAAAGTTTTCCTCGGATGTTCCTAGTCGTTCTGATTGCACCGCTGGGATTGATCGGCGTGGTTGTTTTTCTACTTGCATTTAATGCCCCGTTTGGTTTCGTCGCATTGCTTGGCGTTATCTCGCTGGCAGGAATGGATATGCGCAACTCGGTTATCTTGATGGATCAGATTCAGCAAGACTTGGCAGACGGTCATGAACCTTGGGAAGCCGTCGTCGGTGCCACGGTTCGGCGTGCTCGTCCGGTGATATTGACCGCAGCAACGGCCATCTTGGCGATGATACCTTTGAGCCGAAGCGTGTTTTGGGGACCGATGGCAATCGCAATCATGGGAGGATTGTCCATCGCAACATTTTTGACGTTAATCAATCTTCCTGCGCTCTATGTCATCTTGTTTGGCGTCAAACGACCGACTCCAAAAAGCGGGCATACATCGGAAGCACTCCCGGTGGAAACAGCCAGCGATGAAACCACCGTGCGTTTTTTACAGGACGAACAACCTACCGTTTCTTTACCAAAGCCCGTGGGTGTTTGACGATTGCCGGTTGATAGTTTGTGCACCAACTCGAAATAATCGCTGTTCGCCGTTGTCGATGAAATCCAAATCGTACTCGTACTCGTACTCGATTGAGAGCGAAATTCGAGTACGAGTACGAGTACCGCCGGTGGCTGAGTACGAGTACGAAAATGCGGCCAATTCGCTCATTTTTTTGTTCGAAACAGCGGCAGTCAGCGAGAGGTGTTCTTAAAAAAGGTAATATGCTGGTTGCAAGACGATTGTAGCGCCTTAACGTGGCTGCAATCTTTTCGCGATTCTTGCTATCAACTTATTGCTTTCACTGAAAGGCTTCGCGGATGCGCATCGCAATATTTCTTTCTTTGTGCATGTTCTTTTCGGAATCACTCGAAGGGCAGGTCGATTTGGTTGGTCATTGGCATTTGCAAAATGATTTTAACGATCACTCGGGCAGCAAGTTACCAACAAATGATACCGATGTAAGCTTGGTGAATGATGGTCCCACATCAACGCTGAGACGCTCGTCGCACTTTAATGGCGTCTCGTCGGTCTTGAAAGTAGATCAAATCAAAAGCTTGGACATGGGAGACCACCCGTTTTCGATTGCCGCGTGGGTGAAACCGTCAGAAACTAGCGATGACGTTTTAGGTGACATTGCAAGCCACTATGACTCGGATGCTCGCACCGGATTTGTTTTAGGTCTCTATTCGCATTTGGGTGTTACAACTTCCCAAGCCAATAGTCGGCAACTCCATTTTGGAATTGATCGAGCACAAATTGAACCAGAATTTACTGATCATGGACGACTAGGAAACGCCGTATACATTTTTTCTCTTTGTGTTCATGGAGGGAAACTGTACGCGTCAACTTGCTATTCAGGAGCGGACGAGAAAGGACACGTGTTTCGATTTGAAGGCGGCACGCAATGGACGGACTTGGGGGCTCCCGACCAATGCAATGCGATTTCGGCGATGGCTGTTTATCAAGGTGAGTTGTATGTAGCATCCAGCAAGAATCGTCTAGCAGGTTCTTCCTTGTCAGAATCCGAAAATCCAAATTCAGGTGGCCGCGTCTTTCGACTAAGCTCGGATAATAAATGGCTTGATTGCGGACGGTTGTCCGAGGAGACGGAAGCCGTATCCAGTTTGATTGAATTCAAAGGAAAGTTATACGCCGCTTCGCTTTACAAGCCCGCTGGTTTTTTCCGATTCGATGGCGGCGATCGCTGGACCGCGTGCCCGGTTCCTGAAGGCAAACGTGTCGAAGCGACGACGGTCTTCAACGGCGGCTTGTATGCAACATGCTATGACGAAGGCTCGGTGTTTCGATTCGATGGAGAGCATTGGCTGCCAGTTGGAAACATTCCAAACGCGACGCAGACCTACGGTTTTGCTGTTCACCAAGGAAGTCTATTTGTCAGTGAATGGCCACAAGCACACGTATTTCGTTACAACAAAGGAACGCAGTGGGAGGACGTCGGCAAACTGGGTTCGGAATTAGAAGCGATGCCGCTGGTTGTATATAACGGCAAAATGTATGGAGGAACTTTGCCACTTGCCGAAGTCTACCGCTTCGATGGTGACAAACTTTGGTCCAAAATTGGTCGCGTTGACACGACCCCTGATGTAAAATATCGGCGAGCATGGTCAATGTCCGTCTATCAAGGTCGGCTGTTTGTCGGTGCACTACCATCGGGCCGAGTGCTTTCGATCGAAGCAGGTCGTAATGCAACTTGGGACCGCCAGTTTCCCGTAGGTTGGCATCACGTTGCAGCAATTCGAGATGCCGATCGGCTTCGGCTATTTGTGGATGGTGATCAAGTTTCCGAGTCCGCGACTTTCGCCACTTCGGATTTCCGCTGGTCCGAAAATGGATTCCTTAAAATTGGATTTGGCGCTCAAGATTTCTTTCAAGGAAACTTGGCTGACGTACGAATCTACCGCGGAGCATTGTCCTTGAATGATATCAAGTCACTCGCCCAACGCGACAAGTAGATCCTTTAAGAAAACGGTGGACAACTACTTAATGAATAATCGTCAGTTTGCGACGACTCAGTGGACCCTAGTTTGGCGGGCGGCTTTGGAAAAAAATTCTGAAGGCCGTCCGGCACTTGGCGAAATTGTCCATCGATATTGGATGCCACTCTATGCATTCGCTCGGCATCAGGGATTGTCCAGCGAAGACGCCGAAGACGCCACGCAGGAATTCCTCGGGCAAGTTGTTCAGGGCGATCTGCTCGCAAAAGCCGACCCAGCTAGAGGCAAATTCCGCACGTTTTTACTCACCGCCTGGAAGCGATTCCTGATCGATGATTATCGAAAGCTACATAGCCAAAAGAGAGGAGGGGGACGAACGCAGTTTTCCTTAAATGCTCAAGACTGCGAATCTAAAATCAGCGCAATGGCAATTCAAGAGTCGGATGCCGAGCGATCCTTCTTGTACATTTGGGCCAATAGTGTGCTGGACGAAGCCCGACGACGCGCTCTGGTGGAAGCCGAGTCCCGAGGGAAACAGCAGGTCTGCAGTGCACTTCTCCCAAAACTTACGATGCCAATGACCAACGAAGATTATTCTACACAGTCCCAAGTTTTGTCGATGTCGCCAACTGCGGTGAAAGTCGCTTTGCATCGGCTTAGGCAACGATTTGGCGAACTTTTGAGGGAAATTGTCCTCGAAACAATCGATGACCCAAGCGACCTTGACCAAGAAATCAACGATTTATTGTTGGCCGTTCGCGGGCAAAGGTCACTTTGACAATTTTTCTACAATTGCTGTAACCGCTCCAACGAAACTGCGAATGCATCTACAGTACAAATCATAATTCTCAGTTTAGCGGCGGAAAACAGTAGATCATGAACGCGACATGCCCAACCTGCCAAGGTGCACTTAACAGCGACAATTCTTGTAATAGCTGCTTGATGCAACTCGGGTTATCGCGATCGGCGAAGCAATCGCCCATTGCGTCGAACCGCAATAGGCTGCCTAGCCCAAGCCAACTCAATAAGAGCTTCCCGCAACTGGAAATTCGGACGCTCATTGGTTTAGGCGGGATGGGGGCTGTTTATCAAGCTCGCCAAACGGCGCTTGACCGTGAGGTCGCCTTGAAACTTGTCCACGTCGAGCTGTCGCAAGACGTTGCTTTCATGGAGCGATTTGAACGCGAAGCAAAAACGCTTGCCAAGCTTTCGCATCCCAATATCGTCACTATCTATGACTTTGGTCGCACTTCGGACGGCATGGCTTACTTCATTATGGAGTACGTTGATGGCATCAACCTTCGCCAAGTAATCGATACCAGGGGAGTCGATCCAAGTGAATCACTTGCCTTGATAAAATCTCTATGCGGAGCACTGGAATATTTACACGGCAAAGGAATTGTTCATCGCGATATTAAACCCGAAAACATCCTGATGGGTGAAGATGGCGTTCCCAAGCTTGCTGATTTTGGCATTGCCAAAATTCTCAATGATGGATCGCAACGAACGTCGCTCACGATGACTCGGCAAGTGCTTGGATCGCCGAATTACATGGCTCCCGAGCATATAGAAGCTCCTGATCAGATCGATCATCGCATCGATCTGTACTCTCTGGGAATCGTTTTGTACGAGCTAATAACCGGCCAGCTTCCGCTGGGTCGGTTCGAGCCTCCGAGCGCGATCAACGCTCGTGTTAGTACAAGCGTCGATGCTATCGTCCTCAAAGCCCTCCAAAGGAAGCCTACTCTGCGATATCAAAGTGCTTCGGAGATTCGAGAAGACATCGAAAAACTCGGACAGAGTGCAATTCAAGCTGAAGCACCAATCCTCGCGCCGCTCGTAAAATCCAGTAGTTCGGTTCCTTTTGAGTGGGAATCGGAAAACGGTCTCAAATGGGCTGTTGGAATGATCCGTGCTGTCCCCAATAGTTTGAAAATCGAATTCAAATATCGCGATCCGCTTTTTGGAAAAATC
>JANMNK010000342.1:0-2681 GCA_031373875.1 Pirellulaceae bacterium
GGACTTTTGAATTTACTCTCTGCCTGCTATCGAGAAGTGTCGATCGCTGCCGACTCGCAACGTTTTAGCGTCATGAGCGCAAAAGCGGTTCCGTACTGTTGGTGGTAATTGTACAGCGGGTAGTCCCACCATGAGCCGTCTTTTTCTTGAAGCCGCAGCATGACGTGAGCCAACTGCTGCTGGAGCGGAGGGCGTTGATCCTGGGGCAATTGTTCAATGCAAAACGCAGCATAGTAATGGCCATAGTAAAAGAAATAGCCAGCAACTTGAAACCACGATTCGTGCGGAATGGGTCGTTTGCGCCCAATATCAAGCCACAGGTTTCGCGAGAACAATCGATTGGCCCAAGCGACCAAGGCCTCGTCTGAAACCGAGTCGTCGCCATACATGCGCAGCACAACACTGCAAGCTTGGCTGCGGCCGACACTGCCACCGGGTTTGTTGATATCTCGACCGGGCGCAGTTCGGAAATTCTCGGAGTACAAATATGAGAGATCGGGACGCTGTTGTCGCTTGATGACTTCGATCCCTCGTTCGATCAATCGGTCCGGAACCTTAGCACCCATTTCCTTGGCTTCGTAAAAGGCAAACAAGACCGTCGCCGTCGTAAAACTATTTGGCTCGGCAGATGGTTTCTTGAGGTGCATCGCGAAATCGTAGTAACCCCAACCGCCGTGTACCGATTCATATCGATCGAGCAAGTCAATTTGCTGGGCGATATTGTCCAGAATAATTTGTCGCTTGGCAGACGATTCATCGCAACGTTTATAAAGCTTGACGAGGGCCTGAATTCCGTAAGCATGCCCCCAGACGTTGTAGATCGCATCCTGATTAGCTCGTCGCAATTTGGGAAGGTGCTCAAGCAACCATGTTTCGCCTCGATCGATTGCTAGGGCGACGCGTTCGTCATCGGATTGCATTTCGATTAATGCGGAAATGCATAACGCTGTAACCGCGCTTCGGAATGCGTGGTGAGCACCGGGCGTTGGAGCATAGATATTAAGATCTTTCGTATTCGTAGCCGATCCCCACGAACCGTCCCGGTTCTGATCATTCAACAGGAATTCCGTGCCGCGAACAATGGCTTGGCTGACTTCGACCGCCGTCGCTGGTTCAATCTCCACAGGTGTTGGTGCAACTTCCGACTGAGAGCGATCACGGTCTTGGGCTAGCGAGATTTCGCTAAACGCAACACACCCAAATACCCCCAGTGCCTGTAGTACCAAACGGCATTTGACGTTGAGAGCAAGTGGACGCACGTAGCGAAATCGACTTGAACAAGATTTCATAGCTAACGTCCTCATTCCGTTTTAGGCTTGTCAGCCAAGATTTTATCGGTGGCTTCTATTCCGGATCGAATTTCCGTGTTATCGCCTTGAACGATCCCGAGTTGAACAGTTTTCTTCATCACCTTGTTGTCAGCGGCCAAGACATAAACGTGACTTAGTTGATCGTCCGACTCATCGGTGAATATTGATTTAGTTGGAACCAGTATGCCTCGTGGATTGAAATACGTAACAAGCTTCACTGAGCCGCTCATTCCTGCGACGAGCGGCAGCTTATTGTCTCCTAAATTCAGCGTGACATCGAAAGAACCATCGCTGACCGGGATATTCGAAATGGATTTAATGACGACGTCGACTCGGTCATGCTTGTACGCATTTGGCGTGATCCGGCCTGCTGCACCCACGCGCAGTGCAGCAACATCCGCTTCGGGAACAGTCCCGACGACCTCAAGTGAATTTGGTCTGACGATGGTCATGAACACATCGTGCGGTCCGATCGAACCGTGCTTTTTGAGTTTTGCCCGTGCCTCTGCCGTTGGCGACCACTTGCCATTGGTGACTCGCCCGTAATAGACCACGCCGTCTTTAGGAGCATGCAATACGCATGATTTCAAATCTTGCTTAAGTTCCTCATGAGCTTTCACAGCTTTTTCAAAATCCCTCTTCAATTTTGCAAAAGCTTGCACACGCTTTTCATGTGCTAAAGGAAAGTTCAATTGAAATCGCTGGTAAGCAATTTCTGCGAGTCGATGCGCATTTTCCTGATCCCTCGCTGATCGTGGCAACAGGAGTTCTTTGGAACGCCTATAAGCTAACTCTGTTTGCTCGAGCCCGAAAAGGGACCTTGCAAGATCATCACGCGCACGTCGAAGCACGATTTCTTCGGACTCTTCGGTCAAGTCATCGGCCTTGTACATTTTTTCTAGTTGACGCAATTCTTCGGCCGTGTAGTCGACGTTATCTTTCGTAGACTTAAGACGTTGTTCATTCGCTTTTTCGCCAATCGCTTTTTCGAACTCTTGAAAGTACTTGAAATCTTCATCCGCTTGACGCTTCGCGATTTCAGCTTGTTCTTTGTCCAAAGGCATTTGCAGTTCGGCAAGTTTGGCTTCTCGATCTGCCTCTTCGAGTACGAGTCGCATCGAAGCTAGCGAACGTTCACTGCTCTCAATTTGTTCGGTGATGTCGTCTGTATCGAACCGAACAAGGACATCCCCTTCCTTAACCATGGCACCCTGAGCTACAGCTTCAACGACGCGAAGGCTGGCTACCGATTTGAGTTCCAAAGAAATTTCGATCGGATCGGCGGGAGCAAACGTTGCGTCCAATTTGACCTCGGACTGAATGGTTCCGATTTTCACATCGACGGTTGCTAGTGGAGCAGGTTCCTGGCCG
>JANMNK010000706.1:0-5130 GCA_031373875.1 Pirellulaceae bacterium
CACCCAAACCAACCCGTCTAACACGTAGACGAATCTGCGCTAACTTCTGACTAAGAACTTGGGAGAGGCTTGTCGTGCTAATCGCAAAGAGGAAATCCCGTCGTTCCTTCAGGGCGTTGTATTATAGAATTTGAAGTAATAGAATTCAGAATCGCTTTGGTAGATCGAGCTACAAACCAGTGCGCTTGGCCAAGTCAGGAACAATTCCATCGTGAGAGAATCGCACATTGATTCGATATTCCGTGACGAGACTTTAGCCGGGGATGCCCGGTCGATTGTCACAGTCTCGTTTCATTTTCAGGAGTTGAAGAAATCGGCTACTTTGTTGTCGCAATCCTCTGCGGCGCGACAGCGAGGCTATTTTCTGCCTAGCGAAGAAGAGCAGGTGAAGCACCTTCTCGTTTCGTATTGGCAAGCTCGATGCGCATTAATCGAAGTCGTTACTTCAACACATCGTCGCTCGCAGGTAATCGACGCGAATCGCGAAGCAGAATTTTTGGTCGCTTTCGCCGGTGCACTTGTCCTGATCGATGCGGCACGCTTTCTTCGGGAGAACTTTCATGAAAACCACTTCATTCGCAATAAGCTAAATGAACCGGAGCCGAATTTCGGGTTGCCAGAAGGTATTTATGATACGGTGCAAGAATCGCTGACCCGCCCGATTCATATATGGTATCTGTATTATGCGATTCATTTTTGGGAACAAAATCAAGCTCAACTTCGTGCAAAGTCAGAGGTCCACCCGATCAATCGCGACTTGCTCGCGATCATTGACGGATTGCTGCCAACACTTCAAGTGACTATCCAGAGCTATGCGGCTGCAAGGTTACGCGTACGAACTCGTCAAGCTTGGACGAGCATTAATCGCGATTTGTTCGCAAGGGCGTTATATGGATTGCAAAAATTGGCGGGAGATGTAGTGGCGCATGTATACGTACGCCCAGGACACCGCCCGGGCTTACCTACCCATATTGTTCAGGAACTTGGGCGTTTGTTAATACCAGGGGACGTAATCGTCAGCCGTCGTGACTATGCAATGACCAATTACTTTTTGCCGGGGCATTGGCCGCACGCAGCACTCTTTCTGGGAAGCATAGATGACCTCGAAAAACGTGGGCTGGCAGCAAATTCCCATTTCCAACCGCGTTGGCAAAAGTTACTTTCGTGCGATTCCCAGGAACCCAAACGCGTGCTCGAAGCAATGAAGGACGGAGTATTGATACGCTCCTTTCGATCTCCTTGCAGCACGGATTCGGTCGTCATATTGCGCCCTCAATTGACGCTGGACCAAATTGATGAGGCGCTTGCACGTGGCATGTTTCACGAGGGCAAGTCCTACGATTTCAGTTTCGATTTTACGCGGTCCGATAGGCTGGTGTGCACAGAAGTTATTTATCGCGCGTACCAGGGAATTGGTGGCGTTAGCTTTCAACTTTCACGACGAGCTGGCCGCATGACGTTGTCGGCCGGCGATTTATTGGAAATGGCCTTAGGGAAAATATACTTCAGGGTAGTAGGTGTCTACGCACAAGCTGCAGGTAATCAGGTTTTGCAAAATGACTTAGCTGAAGCAGTAGTGCGTAAGGCCATCAACTAGGAATGTATACTGAAAAATCCGGAGCTCACTATCTGGTTTGGCTGTGTCGTGACCGTTGGGTTGGGTACGTTTAGAGATTCTCACAATCGCGAATAACCTGGGTCTTCTTTAGCCGGCGCTGCTTTCCGCTTACGATTGTTCTTTCGTGCGAACGACTACCTGGTGCGTCGTGCCATAATTACCATCGATTCCGGTACTCTCTCCTTGAGATCATCCCCGCAGTTGTTTTTCACTACCTCGTTATACGTTTTCCGCCGGCTCGTGAGGAAGGTTAGTTAAATCTTTTTCGTCCTAAGAGGCCCCTTGATACTCAGAGAGAGTTTCGAATTGTTCGAATGCATACCCAATCACTTTGCCGAATGCACAGCCCAGGCATCCCTTTCCCATCAAGGCGAAGATGGGAATGCCCCATGGGCACTCTTTGGGGCGTATATCAGCGGCTCATTTGCAATCCTAGCAATGGCAAAGTGGCATGATCAGAATATCTGGCGTGTAGAGATTTCCTAAAGGCGTGCAACGTATGAGGATTTTGATACCTTACTCGTAAATCGGATAAAAGCATCCGAATGCTGACTCGCAAAATTGGCCTGGGTCGTTGAAACGCCGGTTGCAATCGAGCCGACTAATCGAATCCATTTCGGAATCGGATAATTCGAAATCGAATATTGCCAGGTTCTCACGTAGTCGCTCGATACGACTCGACTTGGGAACGATTGCCGTACCGCGTTGAACTCCCCAGCGAAGCACGACTTGAGCGGGCGCTCGATGGTGAGCTTGAGCAATTGACTGCACGATTGGCTGATTCAAGACGGAATCAGAATCGGTTACCATTCCTAGAGGGACATACGAACCGGCACCCAACGGAGAGAAAGCTGTGAACGCGATGCGTTCTTGTTGGCAATAGCGAAGTAATTTGGGCTGGACGAGATACGGATGCGATTCGACTTGCAAGACTGACGGGCGAATACTCGCGTAACTTAGCAAATCGCGAATCAATGAACAATTGAAGTTGCTGACGCCTATGTTCTTCGCCAATCCCGCGCGTTTCAGTTCCTCCATCGCTTCCCAAGTTTCGCGTATCGCGCAAGGCTCCGGATTCATTTTGGGAGCCGAAGTGTCTGGATCAAAGAACCAGCCTGGCGGATAACGCAAATCGAAAGGCACGTATGCCAAACTGATTGGAAAGTGAATCAAGTAGAGATCGAGATAATCGAGCTGCAAATCCCGCAGTGTCCGTTCGATAGCTGGTCGTACATGCTCGGGTCGATGATACGTATTCCAAAGCTTGCTGGTGACCCACAGTTCTTCACGCTTGCAACTACCTGCTGCCAAAGCGCGGCGGATGCCTGCGCCGACTTGCGATTCGTTGCCGTAATCGCTTGCCGCATCAAGATGACGATATCCCATTTCAATCGCCGAAACGACGACATCGGCGGTTTGTTCTTGCGGAATCTTCCAAAGACCAAGTCCGACCGAAGGCATCTTCGCTCCATCGCCTACGTTCAATTTCAACATTTCGATCTCTCCATCCAGCCAAATGAAAATAGGTGCTGCCATTCCAGCCAAGCAATTTCTGTAAGCAAATCCAATTCCGCTCCGAGCTCCATCGCTCGCTTGACCTCATCCGTCAGCGCCGACGGATCGAACTCGTGCCGTGGAACCAACTTGGCAACAAGTTTTTTGTCGAAAGTATCGCTGGCAGCAACTTCGTTTCCCAAAGCGTTAAGCACGGCGTGCCGCCCGACTTTGCGAAACCAGTAATTTGCGTTCCAAAAATCGCCTTCGCGGCGGTGCATAATACCATGCCAATAAGAACCCGAAGCCGAGTTGTCCGATTGGCTTATGTCATGCGAGCGATCCAAATCCCCCGCCAGTAGCCACAATCCCGCCATGCATAGTCCGGGTATGGATTCCGTGTCCAACCCCGAAATCGACTTTGCAGTCATTGCACAACGTGGCTCTAAACCCAGTCCAGGCATCGGCGCAGCTAGGATGATCGACTCAACTTGACTTGGAAGTTTCAACTTCTTCAAAGATATGCTGGTTGCAACAGGCATTTGCTACTAAAAAAAGTATTGATTGGTGCTAAACTGTGGCTTGGCGATTTGAGCCGAACTGGGGACTAAGTTCAAGAGTAACCAGCTTGAGTTTAACATTTTGACTCCTATTCAATTACCGGTCGAGAAATTTGTAATCGAGTTGATCCGATGACCAATCCAACAGAAAACAACATGTCCCAAGAACCCGTGGCTTCCGAACCTGCATCGACAAACGTATCCGATCGACCTGCAACATCTGGCGGGCCGCTCAATTTGGAACAAATTCGTCGAATGCGAGAGACTCAACAAACCGAGGCAAAGCAATCGGAAAACAAACCTTCGGACACTCGACCGCCACGCCCAGCTAAAACTTCGCGATCCGGTTCAACGGATGGAGCCAAGTCTTCTGATTCGTCCAATGCGGACGGCGAAGAGCAACCAGAGCAATCACGAAAGCCAAAACGCGCCGAAGTCTCCCAGGTCGCTCCGAAAGTCCAGATTCCAAATGTTCGCGGACCGTTGTCGTCGGAACTTGAAGAGGAACTCGAAGCGGCCTTCAGTGAATCGGATCTGAACAAACTCCTCGTTGGCGACGCTACTTTGAAAGTCGGACTCAGCCTCGAGGAAGGTCAGCGATACACGGGTCGAGTCATTAAGATTCACAACGAGAACGTATTCATTTCTCTGGGCGGTCCCGACGAAGGCGTTGTGCCGCTTCTCCAATTCGATAACGCTCCCAAAGTTGGCGATCAAGTCGATTGTGTGATCCGTGGATTCAACGCCGAAGAAGGCATGTATAACATCGGCATTCCCGGTGGAGCTGTCAGCGTTTCGGACTGGGCGGATATCGATGAGGGCTCTGTTGTCGAGGCGCGCGTCGAGAGTGCCAATACCGGCGGGCTGGCTTGCAAAGTCGGGAACATCGATGGTTTTATTCCAATGAGCCAGATTGCCGATTACCGAGTTGAAACGCCAGCGGATTTTATTGGTCAGAAATTGCTGTGCGTGGTAACCGAGTCCAGCCCACGTCGCGGTAACTTGGTACTCAGCCATCGGGCTATTCTCGAACGCGAAAAAGAAGAAAAGAAAAAAGACAGAC
This sequence comes from Pirellulaceae bacterium, assembly GCA_031373875.1. Lineage (GTDB taxonomy): Bacteria > Planctomycetota > Planctomycetia > Pirellulales > Pirellulaceae > JANMGV01. The sequence goes on from JANMNK010000706.1 coordinate 4,736, forward strand.
TTGCCAAATTAGAAGTGGGCCAAGCCCACGATGGCGTCGTTCGCAAAGTGATGGACTTTGGCGCGTTCGTCGATATCGGTGGCTTGGACGGTTTGCTGCACGTTAGCCAACTCAGTTGGGATCGCATCAATCATCCGAGCGAAGTGGTCAAAGAAGGCGATAAGATCAAGGTTCGTATCGAACGCGTTGATCTTGAAACCGGCAAAATCGGTTTGTCCTATCGTTCGCTACAAGATCATCCATGGGAAAACATCGATACACAGTTTCCAATCGGGACAGTTGTTCGCGGGACCGTATCGAGAATCGCAAACTTTGGTGCGTTCGTTAAACTTGCGACAGGAATCGAAGGCCTCATTCACGTCTCGGAGCTTGCGAATCGCCGCGTGACGAACGTC
>JANMNK010000393.1:0-6268 GCA_031373875.1 Pirellulaceae bacterium
AAGGATCGAAAGGGAAGGGTGGTTTCGGATTGCCGCCAAATTGGATTGTCGTCCCGTGCTTAAATCATCCACGATCGTGACGAAGTGACCGCGAGCCAAAAGGAGTTCGGTTAGGTGGGATCCAATGAATCCAGATCCGCCGGTTACGAGTATTTGCATGGTTTATTGGATTGGTTGGATTGACGAAAGTCTACCAAGAAACAGGGATGTCAAACGAAGAATTGTAACAGCTAGATCGGATTCGTCTGTGCGAATTTCAAGGTTCAGGAATAGTATGGTGTCCAACTTTCAGGCTAATCGGTAACGCGAGTCGATACCAATTGCATCTTGGTGTCCGCTTTTCTATTGCAAGCAAAAAGATCATCGATGCAGCGAATAGCTTAAATCAACCGTGTTTCGAAGTTTTTGGAAATTTCGGGCTTCGACATTGTCGGACTCTCTAAGTTCCAATTATGCGGTTGAAGCCCCTTTGCGAGGGTCCCATAAGCTTTTCCCTTTCGCATCTGACCGGTAAACTTGGCAGACGAGCGGCGAATCGGAATCCGAACCGTACAAATTCAAGGATATTTTTGAAATGGCTGGCAGGTTGAACTTGAACAAAGTGAATCGAATCATTCGGTACGCATCCGTCGTGGGATTTGGATTTTGTGTTACATGGACTCCCACCGTTTTCGCTCAAAAGAAGAACGCAGAAAAACCACCAGCAATTGGCTCCAAATCCCCAAAGGAAGTGGTGGCGATCTACGCCGACGCAGCAAGCTTTCAAAACAACTCTGCTTTCGATTTGGCGATCGTCGAATGGAAAAAGTTAATCGAAAAATTCCCACAAGACCCACTCATCCCGAAAGCCCAGCACTATCTCGGCGTCAGCTATTTGCAATTGGCGAATCCCGAATTCGAGAAAGCCATCCAAAGTTTCCAGGCGGCTCTGAAAGATCCCGCGCTCGATGTTCGTGAGGAATCTTTGATCAACCTTGGCTGGGCACTTTTTTCCGTCGGACGTTCCGCGCAAGACAAAGTGAGGACCGAATCGCTCAGCAAAGCTCGCCAGGTCTTCAAACAGTACTCGGCCGACTTTGCTGATGGCGTTTATGGCGATCGGGCTTTGTTCTACTCAGCAGAATGTGAATACCTTCTCGGTCACGGCGAAGATGCCGCGAAACTCTATCGACAGTTCATCAACGCCAAACCTTTTGCGAAATCCCCATTCCGCCCCGATGCGCTGTACGCGATGGGCGTCAACTATGAAGAGCTCAAACAATCCAAGCTAGCGCGCGAAGCCTACGATGAGTTCATGGCTAATTTTTCCGAGCATCGATTAGCGGGCGAAGTCAGCTTGCGCAAGGCCGAATTTCTTATTGCCGACAACAAGCCCGCCGAAGCCGTTGAATTGCTCCGGCCATTGGTTGACAACAAAGCTGTGTCGATGCAGGACTATGTTCTCTCAAGATACGGATACGCCCTGGCTAAGTCCGGTAAATTTGATGAGTCCTCGAAAATCTACAAACGACTAACCGATCAATATCCGAATTCGCAATTCGCATCCGGTGCTCAACTTGCCGCCGGCCAGACATTGATGCGAGACAAACGCTACGACGAAGCTGCCGATTTCTTCAAGAGACTACTTGCCAACAAGAATGAACAAGCGGCCGAGGCGGCTCATTGGTTGTGTCAGATCGCGATCCTTCAGGGGAAATCATCTCAAGCTGTTCCAATCGCCCGCGAAGCCCTTGCGTGGTCCGAATCGACGCCTTGGTTGGTCGCCCTGAAGATGGACTTGGCTGAAGGCCTCAGCGAAGCAGTTCAGACCAAGCCTGAAGCTCGTGATTTATTTGCAAAAATTGCAACGGATCATGCCAAAGATCCGTTGGCTACTCGAGCACTTTACAACGCAGCATTCACCTCGCTGCAGCTTGGACAGCCAGAGCAAGCGAAATCTTTGGCCGACAATTTCTTAGTAAGTTTTGCAAATGATGCACTAGCTGGAGAAGCCGCCTACATCAGCGCCGAATCGGCACTTCAACTAGGAAAACACGAAGAAGCAGCCATCGGATTCGAGAAACTGATCGCTTCGCAGCCGAACAGCCCGTTGAAAAATGTCTGGAATCTCCGGCTCGCGACAGCTCTCTATTTTGCCGGTCAATACGACAAAGTTATTAGCAACATGACGGGTGTTGCCGAGACGCTGAAAGAACCGAAAGCCATCGCAGAAGCCCAATATCTCTTGGGTGCCAGCTTGATCGAAAAATCAAAATTCGATGAAGCCATCGTCCAACTCGAAAAGAGCATCAAGACCGCACCGGACTGGGCGCAAGCGGACGAAGTGCACATCATGCTGAGCGAATGCTACACCGAAGCCAAGAAGCCTGAAAAGTCGCTCGAAGTTCTCGAAAATTTGATCAAGAACTATCCCGACAGCAGCTACCGATTCCAGGCACTTTATCGTATCGGCCAAAATGCGGCGGCGAAGTCCGAATTTGACAAGGCGATCTCCAATTACGATATCATCATTCAAACGTGCCCGCAAAAACCGCTCGTCGAATTTGCGAGTTACGCCAAGTCGTGGGTATTGATGCAGCAGCAAAAGTATCCCGAGGCGATTGAGTTGCTCAAGCCCATCGCCGAGCAAGATCGAAAAGACTCAATCGGGCTCGAAGCCAAGCTTGCACTCGCCATCTGCCATCGACAAAGCGGCCAAGTCGAACAGTCGATTCCCGAGTTCACCAAGCTTTTGGAGTTGCAACCCAAAGAGAACTTCTTAGGCAACACGCTGTACGAGATGTCGATTGCTCAGACGCAACTCAAGAATTACGAACAAGCGGCTAGTTTGCTGACTCGAATTGTTTCCGAAGTACCGGCATACGGGCTAATGGATCGCGTGTTGTACGAACTCGGCTGGGCGTTCAAGCACCAGAACAAGACCGATCAATCAACGACCGCGTTTCGCGATTTGATCGAGAAATTCCCGACAAGTAATTTGGTCGCCGAAGCGGCTTATCATGTGGGGCAGGGCGAGTACGCACAGCAGAAATTCCAAGCAGCGACGGTTTCTTACCGCAAAGCCGTCGATACTTCGAAGGATACCGAATTAGTCGAAAAATCGCTCTACAAACTTGGTTGGTCCTTGTTCAAGCAGAATGATTTTGACCAAGCCAAAAAGTATTTCGTCCGCCAAATCAACGATTTTCCCAATGGTGCTCTCAAATTGGACGCATTGTTTATGCTTGGCGAATGCGAATCCAAAGCTGGCAATTACGCTAATGCCATGGGCCATTTCCGAGACGCAAGGAAAATTCTCGAAGGCTTAAAAGATAGTTCACAGATCAGCGAACAAGTAAAGGTCTTGATTTATCTAAATGGCGCCCAGGCCGCTCGCGAATTAAAACAATGGAGCGATTGCGAAGAATGGCTGAAAGTGATCATCGACAAGTACAACACCACGTCGTACATACCGCAAGCTATTTACGAATTGGCTTACTGTTACCAAAATCAGAAAAAAACCGACGAAGCAATTAGGCTATATGGTGAGGTCGCCGGAAAATATCGCACCGAAGTAGCCGCGAGGGCACGGTTCATGATGGGAGAAGTCTTTTTCGCAGAACGAGATTTTGCGAAAGCTATTCCCGAGTTCCAGCGTGTCATGTTCGGTTTCGGCGGTGTCCAAGCACCTGCGGAAATTAAGAACTGGCAAGCTCGCAGCGCCTTCGAAGCGGGCCGATGCGCTGAGTTGCTCATCGGTGACTTAACCGGTGATCGACGCGAGAAAGCAATCAAAATCGCCAAAGACTTTTTTCAATATCTCTTGGACGAGCATTCCGGTCATGAATTGGTTGAACAAGCCAAACAACGATTGGATGCCTTGGCCAAGCTTTAGGGCAAGACCAAAGAGGATAGATCCTGTGTTCCGTGCATTCGCAGCTTGTTGCTCATCTTGTTTAAACTCGCCGCTGCGAATGCAGAGGGGAATTCGTGTCGCGCTTCTGTGTTGCTTAGCTTTCGCCATTTGGACGTCGAGTTCCGTGGCACAAGAACCAGAGAATCCGGGCGTCACGCAAGCGACCTTGGAAGACCTGGCATCCAACACGCAACAATCGGGCAGTCGCGTCAAACCCGGCTCATCGTCCACTTTCATGGAACCGCTGCCGGGAATCGATTTCCTCTCCTTGCTGATCAAGGGCGGTATTTTCATGATACCGATTGGCTTGATCAGTTTGATGGCCGTAACCATGGCATTCGAACGACTCATCAACTTGCGAAAGAGTCGCGTCTTGCCAAGTGGCTTGGTAGCAGCACTTGGGAAATTGGCCCGAGACACAGAAATGCTAGATCCCAAAGCTGCCTACAAACTTTGTCAGCAGTTTCCATCCCCAACGGCAAACATCATTCGAACCATGATTCTCAAAGTGGGCCGTCCGCATTCAGAAATCGAGAATGCCGTCAAGGAATCGAGCCAACGCGAAGCGGACAGGCTGTATCTTAACGTGCGATGGCTCAACTTGGCGACTGGCGTTGCACCGCTGCTTGGTTTGCTTGGAACGGTGTGGGGACTTATTCGCGCGTTCCATGATTCCACGCAACTGGGTGTCGGGCAAAACAGAGCCGAACAATTGGCAACCGGCATTTACGAAGCCCTTATTACCACGCTGGCTGGGCTGCTGGTGGCAATTCCGGCTGCGATTGTTGCTCACTATTTCGAAGGCAAAGTCAGCTCACTCTTTCGGCAAATCGACGAACTGATGTTTCATTTGCTTGCTCAAATTGAACGATTTGAAGGTCGCGTTCGTTTCGATTCTGTCGGTCGCGAGTTAACTTCACGCGAATCGTTGTCAGAGCCAAAAACGGACATCGTTCGCGACCAAGCGATCGCGTCCATAAAAATCCCCAAGCCGGCTGTTTCATCCGTCGCTGGTTCCCCAGTAGCTGTCGCACCGGTCGCCGTTGCAAAAGTGCGACCGCCTGACGTTGCTCAGCAGCGCAAAACTCCTTCGTAGCGTTGTCGACACCGTTTTGGAAATCGACCTCCTCAAGATTCACAATCTATGCCAATTCAAATTCGTCGCGGTAGATCGGTTGAAATGTTGAATTTGACGTCCTTGATGGATGTTGTATTCCTTTTGCTCATTTTTTTCTTGGTTGCATCGCGATTTGCCCAAGAGGACCGCGAGTTGCCGGTTCAGCTTCCCTCAGCGACCAGCGCGATGCCGATGACTTCGGAACCCCAAGAGGTCATTGTCAATATCGATGAACGCGGTTCCTATTTTGTTTCAGGGGCGGTCATGGATGCAGCCGCTTTAGAGCGAACATTGCAAACGGCTGTGGTTAATAATCCAACCACGCTCAGCGTCATTATTCGTGGCGATCGTCGCGTTCCCTTTCAATATGTGGTTGACGTCATGGACCTTTGCAACCGCCTGGGCATTTCAAATTACAAGGTCAGTACAGCTTCGCAAGAGACTTGAAAACACGAAACGATAAACGCAATTGCGGGCGGAACTAATCGGCATGGCAAATACGGTACGAAAATACCAAGTAACAACTTCCAATCCAACGGCCTCCCTTTTTCAGTTTTGGCCGCTGGACTTGGCTATGTTGCTTTTTTCTGCGCTGATCCTCGTTCTCGTTTTAAGGTTTTTGAATTTTGAAGACACGCGGATAATTTACAACGCCTGGACCTATTTGATCGGCGTTCCGGCAGCCATGGTGATCTTCTCGATGGTGCTGCGAGTTGTTGTCAATCGCGTCGTTGAAAAGTCGATGCAGCTCTCATTCTTGGCCAGCGTTGTCATCCATCTGATCTTGTTGCTGACGGCTCTCAATGTTGTCATTTTTGCTCGGTACTGGCCCGACATATTCGACTCCAATACCGTGGAACGAACCCCTCGTCAGATCACGGTACCTGAGTATTTCAAACCTACATTAGCTGGCAACCAACAGAAACCAGATTACTTGCGGCCCGTTCAGACCGAACACGATGCAAAGCCGACTGAGACGAACAAATCTGTTAGACCTAATGAAAGCGAACTGAAACCGGTCGAACTGCCGACGCACGAAAAACGGACCGAATCCACTGTCGTACCGTTCACTATTCCCAAAGCCGAACCGGCTCCTTCTCAACCTTCCGTTGCTGAGCTTTCACAAACGTTGGATCGACAGCCGACAAGAACCGAAGAGCCCGAATCGCAAAAATTGGAACTGCCCAAAGTCGACGAGGAGCCCGCCCCAGCATCGCAAGTCGAAGCGACCAATATTGCCGATAACGAAACACCGC
>JANMNK010000395.1:0-6265 GCA_031373875.1 Pirellulaceae bacterium
GACTGCAAGTAGCGTCCTGTCTTCGAGACGTTCAAATTGAAGTTTGCGTCTAGCAGGCTGTGTGTGCATGAGACTGCGTTGAACATAGCTTCGACTTCGCGTGCGGCGTTGTCTGGATTTGCCGTTCATCTAATCACCAAAAACCTTTGCAGTTCACTTTCCGAGGCAGCGATACCTCCCTCACATACTAACTGCCGTATTTCTCGCGTTCAACAATTTCCGGTTGTTGGTTAGGGATTCCGACTGCGAGTGGCCGCAGGAAAAGCTTTTGGTCGCGATAATTGGGAGCTTTTGACGCTATCGCTGGGAGAGGCGGCTAACCGACATTCGCTGGGCGATTTGAGTAATTTGATTTGTATCGGGAACGGAGCATGTTCCCCAAGACGAATCCGTTGGGCCGGGTTGTCTGAGCCCGAATGAGCCATGAATCTGGCGGCATTGGGAACGATCGAGTACTTGTTGGAAATTGTCCAAACTTATCCCCCCCGCCGCCAAAATTTCAATTCTCTCCTCTGCAATCTGTACCAGCGTCCGCAGTTGAGCAACGCCGTCTATCGCTTTGACTGGGCCGCCGCTAGTTAATATCCGATGAAACCCTATTTCCACGAGTTGCTCCATCGCCTCCAATTTATCCGCGACCAGATCGAAGGCCCGATGCATGACCATTTCACGGCCGCTCGCGATTTGTACAATCTGCTTCAAGAAGGGAACATCAAGCTTGCTTTCAGTCGTCAATGCACCAACTGCAAAACCTGCTAAGGGTATTTGCATGAGTCGCTCGATATCGCGTAATGACGCGCGGTTCTCAAGGGACGTATAGACAAAGTTCCCGGCACGCGGGCGCACCAGAACGATGAGCGGACAGTCAATCAATTCCAAAGTCGATGACACGAGCCCCAGCGACGGTGTCACACCACCGACCTGCAGTGCCGAACACAATTCGATACGGTCCGCTCCGCTACGCCAAGCCAATTCTGCTGCTTCTGCCGCTTCCGCACAAACTTCGAGCACCGTTGCACCATCGCCAAAAAGATTCCGGAACCGAGATAACGCGTGAGATTTCAGCTTCCCATTCTACCTTCGCATACTTCCAATACAGTTATCAACTACAGTATGAGCGATAATGATATGGATAATTCTTGCACTCTTGGCCCGAATCAGCACAAGCTGCTCATCGTCGGTCCTTCAAAAAATGCTCATCCAGCGGCGATGGTCATCACCGATGATTTTGGCCGTTTCGTTAACCGTCGTAGCCATTAGCGTCGTAGCTTGGTCCACCGCTTCTTCACAGTTTACAAGCTTTCCCACACGCCAATTTTGGCTCTGGATGGCCGTAGCAAGCATCTTGGATGTCGCAGGTAATTTACTGTTAGTGCGAGCCATCGGTCACGGGGACATGTCCGTGATTGGTCCCTTGAATAGTTACAAGCCGTTGGTGGGCGCGGCCTTGGGAATCTTCGTCTTGGGGGAATTTCCGACAAGCTGGGGGTATGCCGGAATCATCATCATCGTGATGGGAAGTTGGATATTGCTGCAGCGGCGGACAGCGACAAGCCATTTTCGAAACTGGCGACTGACCAAGCCTGTCTACGATCGTTTGATGTCAATCGTATTCACGGCTGCAGCTTCCATTTTTCTAAAAAACGCAATCCAGGAAAGCAACGCTGCCCAAACATACGTTGGATGGTCTGTCGGCTGCTGTGTGCTCGCATGGATTAGTTTGTTGTTTGCCAATCGACGATCGAGACCCGCGACCAGTTTGCCAATCCTAAAACCGCAATCCAGCGATGTGTATTTGCTGGCGGCATCCGGGATATCGTTCTTGGTCATGCAAGGTACGACGATTTGGCTGTTTGCACAGATGCAAATTGGATACGCATTGGCACTCTTTCAATTGGCTTCGATCATCCAAGTTTATTTGGGTAGGAGATTTTTCCAAGAAGAACAATTCTTTCGTCGCTTGGTCGCAAGCATCATCATGACCATCGGCGCTACACTAGTTTTGGTTGGTGGCTAATTTGCTTTCTAAGATTTCAAATGCGCCTTAAGCCGCCCTAGTTCATGTCGGAAATATTCTCAACCCAGCGTTTGCAAAAAACGCTTGCTGGTCAACATCACTGTTATGTTCAATTCTCCGTAGATTTGCCCGTTTCGACACAGCGAATTTCGGAAAAATCAGGTACTATGAAGCTTTGAGTTCGAGCAGAAACTGTCCTGGTAACGATTTGAGCCCAAGGTCCCGTTTTGTGTGCTTTGATGTTGAGCACTCAATCCAGATGGACAGTGGATTTGTAGAAGGGATTTGTAGAAGTCAATTTATGAGTCAAACTGCAGCCCCACAATCGCAGCTAATTTGGAGTCGACTTGACCGTATTGGTCGTCGTGCTTGGCGATTTGCGTTGTTAATTGGGATTTGCAAACTGGTGCTGGTGGCTGGATTTGTTTTGCTGTTTGCGGGCGTACTGGATTATTTCTTGCAATGGTCAGATTTCGGGACCCGGTTGGTGGTTTCGACTTTGAGCTTGTTGGCAATGTTGGCTGGGTTTGTACGGTGGGTTTTGCCCGTCTTTCGAATTCGCCTCAGCACGGCACAAATAGCGACGTACGTTGAGCGAGCCATCCAACTCCCTGATGGTTGGCTAAGCAGTGTTGCCGAATTTCGCGAACAAACACGCCAGACAGCGCAGAGAGATTCCGCAGAACTGCGACAACAAGCGATCGTTCAAGCGGAATCTTTGTTCTCGGTAACACCCTTGGAATCTGCCGTCGATTCACGAGCGGCGTTTCGTTGGTTGACAGTTGTTTCGATCGCCAGTGTTGCGATTGGTGCTCTGTGCGCATCGTATCCTCAGAATACTTGGATTGCGATGGAACGATTAATGCAACCCTGGTCGACGACTGCTTGGCCGCGTAATTGCGAATTAGAGTTTCGCGGATTACCAAACATCGTCTCTCGAGGAGCGGACCTAGAAATCGTCGCGATCAACCGACTTGGCAAATTACCGACCGATGTACGAATGCAATTGCGAGATTCGGACGGATCAAATCTTCAAGAATTTGATATGCAGAATCTCAATAACCAAGCTTTGTTTCATATTCCCCAAGTGAACAAAAGTTTCGAACTGCGTGCTACTTCGGTCTTGGACAATCGTATGGCATGGCATCGAGTCGGAGTGACCAAGCCACCAACATTGGAGCGATTTGCGTTTGAAATTTCTCCGCCTGCTTACACGGAAATCGCACCGTCTGAGGTCACAGGCCAATCGATCCGTGTCTTGGCTGGCTCGCAAATTCGAATGCGGGGAACTTTCGATGAACTCGTAGATGAGATTGCGATCGACGACATCTCTTGGAAACAATCACCCAGCAGTGCTGGCATCGGCTCTTCGGAATCCCCGCCGGATTATGCAAGCTCACTATCTAATGCAACTGAACCGAACGGGCCCGATTTGAATGAGCGACCTAGTTCTCCCGACGCAAATTGGCAGCTTCGACTTGTGTCCGACAACAAGGAATTTGTGCTCGAGTCTCTCAACGGTGACGCCTTAATCATTCAACAAAGCGTACGATTCGGACTTCGATGGAAGTCGTCCGACGGGCTAATTGCGAAAACGCCGACGGCGTTTGATATCGAGGTCACTCCCGACTTGCCTCCGGTCGTGACCTGGGCAGAGACCTCTCGCTCGCTTGCGATTTCTCCTACGGCGAATATCCCTATTCAGGGCTCGGCGCGAGATGATTTGAAACTCACGGACTTCTTTTTGAACTGGGAAGTTTCTCAGTCCGATGGTACGCGGAAATCGGCGGGCCAATCGAATATTCATGAACTTGCCCCGACTGGAGAATCAACCCCGATCACTAAACACAGCCCAAGCGAAATGCAGTCGCAAGGTTGGTGGCAAGCTCCCGATTGTATGCCCGGGGATTCCGTAACAGTTTGGCTGTCGGCCGTCGATAGTGCGGGTCAAACGGGCGAAACGAACAAGCAAACTCTTTCGGTAAGCGCCCCTTCGGACTTAATCGCAGAACTAGCAAACACACAGTTCGATGTTTCACAAACAATCCGCCAATCCGTCGCTCGCCAGCGACAATCGAAAGCGGCGTTATCTCAGTTCATCGACGTGCTGAATTCCAAAAATCAACTGCAATCAGAAGATCGGCAGGCGATGGCAACTGCCGTCTCACAACAAGAGGCGGCAAACCGCTGGCTTGATGACGAACGCGACGGCGCAATTAATCGCTTGGAATCCCTGGCCGATCGCCTTAAACAGAACGGGCTCGAAGACTCGGAGCTCGCCGAGCAAACCAACGCGACCCTCGAACAGCTTTACGATATCCGCCAAAATCTGACGGACCCTTCGATTCAAGAATTGCGTTCCGCACAGGCCAAACTGAGTGAAGACAACTTGCCGCCGACCGCTGCGGCGGACTTGGCCAAGATCGTCGACAATCAATCGAACATCGAAACTAAATTGGACGAGATACTGGCTCAATTAGGTCAACAAGCGACTGTACGCGATTATCTTCAGCAATTGCGTGCTATCGCACAGCAGCAAGACGAGACGTTGAGTGACACGAATCAACTGACGGCCTTAATCGTCAGCGGCAACGACTTGACGGTTCTCGAGAATCAGCGAATTCGCATTCAATCTTTGCAACGCGAAATCGCCCGGCGACTGGATCAGGTCATTACGGATACCGGCAATAGCACGCAGGCCGATTCGGAATCGAACGCCGCATCAACTCAGGAAATCGCCGAGCTCAAGAAACGTCTAATCGCTTCGGGCCTTAGTCAACTCATGCGTCAGTCGGCCGACCTGTTGTCCGCGATCAATAAGACACAACAGAGCGCGGAAATGCAGGTGGAAGTCGTTGAGAAACTGCTTGAGATAATCGGCTCCAATGAAGGTGAACAAGGGAAAACGCCGTCGCAAATGGCGGATCGGTTAAATGCAATCGCACAACAACTTCAAAATATCGCCAACCAACAATCTGATTTAGCGGACGCCATCCGACAAGGTACTATCGACACTGTTAACGCAACATCTCAACAGTCCGCTCTCAATCAGCAAACGAATAAACAATCCCAAGCTCTGGATAGGGTAGGGCAGGTCGCTGCTAGCGATTCGTTGCGGAGTGCGTCCGAAAAGCAATCCGCTGCCGTTCAAGAATTATCCGATAACAAGTTGCAAGACGCGGCCAACTCCGCCCAAGATGCGGCTGACCAAATCCAGCAGTCGGCCGAAGCCGTCAATCAGTCCGCTGCCTCCGCGAACCAAGAAGGTCTAGAAAATGAGCTGATGCTACTCAGCGCCGCCGTGGATCGCATTCTCCCGCAACAATCTGAACTTGTTGAACGCATAGTACAAATAGATGCGAAAAAGGAGGCCGCCGAGGCCACTCAAGAAAAACGAAACGTGGCAGCCATGCAAGACAATTTGCGTAGCAGTTTAGAAAATGCCAAACCAAAACTACCATCAACGGCGGCATTTGCCTTTGCAACACAGATGGCGATTGATTCCATGCGTCGCGCCGCCATAGCAACGGACCGTGACCCCGATCTCGCTAACAGCCTGCGTCAAGCTAAGTCTGCTGCCGAGCGTTTGCGTGCAATTCAAGCCGCGTTAAAAGACGATGCATCCGCTTCGCCCAGCGAACCTCAAGAAGATGAATCGGACGACGAGCAACAGGAGGACTCCGAATCAACACCCTTGATGAAATCACTCCTGTTGCTGCGGGCGATTCAAACGGACATCCGCGATCGTGTTACAGAAATCAAAACTACCGTAGGTGATGGCAAATTATCAGCGCAACAATGGCTTGAAGTTAACGAACTGGCTCATCAACAAGAATCGCTTGCCCAGCAAGTTCAACAACTGTTGGATCAGAATAAAAAACCATGACGAAACCTAGCTTGGGATGTGAAACTTCAATACGGAGATTTTCTGGTAGCTTGCTCGCGGTAATGCTAAGCATGTTCCTTTTGCTTTGTTCACCAAGAGTCTGCTGTGGCCAACCCATACCTTCGCCTGAAAGCCCACCGCCACAAGAAACCGAATCGGGCGATTTGACCAAAGGCTTGGTAGAAGAGTTGCTTGGGCCATCGGACAAGTCGTCCGCGAAAGCTGGTTCCGAAACCAACGAAGTCGACGAGTCCAAAAACCCGCTTGCAGTAATTCGCAACAGCATGATTGCCGCCGCGACAATCCTTATGCATGGCGACGTTAGTTCGCGATCTGTGGACGTTCAAACGCAAATTTAGGAG
>JANMNK010000462.1:0-3853 GCA_031373875.1 Pirellulaceae bacterium
GATGCAGACGTTACTCGAAGGCATTGGCTATTTATTGACATCGACGCAAAACGACCGGCGGGAATGTCATCGACTGACAAGGAACTCGAAGCGGCAAAAGCACTATCGGACGAATTGAAAGATGCGTTGATGCGTGATGGATGGCCCGAGCCACTCGAAGGAATGTCAGGCAATGGTAGGTATCTGATTTGGTTTATCGACCTACCAAATGACCAAGAATCGACGGACCTAATTAAAGCCGTATTGCATGAGCTGGCAAGCCGATTCGATACCGATGGCGCTACCGTCGATAAGTCCACATTCAATGCCGCAAGAATCGCCAAGGTACTCGGAACGGTTGCACGTAAAGGTGATGAGCTAATCGACGTTGATAGCGTCGAAGATCGACCACACCGAAAGTCATGGTTCTATCGTCCAAGTAGCGAACTTGAGATTGTACCGGTTGAACTCTTGCGGCGATTGGTTCCAGAAGTCAAAACAGAATCGAAGCCTAAGAAAAGCGGTTCCGATGATTCGTTACACGGAGTTGAGTTGTATTTGTCCAAAATGGACCCATCCGTTTCAGGTGAACTTGGACATCGTAGACTTTATGCTGCTGCTTGTCGGGCGATTCACGATTTTAAGTTAAGTGATTCCGATGCATTGAACGCGATCTTGAACGGATTCAATCCAAATTGCAATCCACAATGGGAACGAGTAGACATCGAACGAGCGATTGAGAAAGCGCGTAAGAATGGGAAGCCTGACCCGAGTTTTGAAGATGATCGAATTACAGCAAAGCAAGCGGACCCACTTAACGAAGCGGAAGCGGTTTTAAGCGATCACAAACACGCTGAATTTAACAAGCTGATTTTTTGGAGCGGCGGGTTTCTGTATTGGACCAAAGGTAAGTTTGTACCGAGGCCAACAGCCGAATGTAGAGCGATGATTGTCCAGTCACTCAATCAGCGGTTCTATGGCGTGGGCACTTCAGTTGTAAGCGATGTTTTAGAGCAAGTCCGAGCGGCATCATTGTTGAGCGTTCAGATTCAACCACCGAGTTGGTTGGCGAAAAACAAATGGAGTCCAGAGGATGTTATCGCCACTGAGAACTCTATCGTCCATTTGCCTACGTTTGTAGCGGGGGGGGCGGTTTACTCGATTCCAAGTACACCGGCGCTCTTCACTACTTGCGCCCTCGATTATCAGTTTGATGATTCGAAACCTGCTTGCCCTATCTGGATGGAATTCTTAAACCAATTATGGCCGGACGATCAGGAATGCAAAGACACGTTGCAAGAATGGTTTGGTTACTGCCTTACACCGGACACTAGGCAGCAAAAGATAATGTTCTTGCCAGGGCCAAAACGTTCAGGCAAAGGAACGATTTGCCGTGTCTTAAAAAGTGTAGTAGGCGATGGCAATGTTTGCGGCCCTACTCTTGCTAGCTTGCAAACGAATTTTGGATTGTGGCCACTACTGGGCAAAACGGTTGCCATTGTTTCGGATGCGAGGCTAAGCGGTCGATCCGATCAAGCGGTCATCACGGAACGGTTATTGTCGATCAGTGGTGAGGACGCACAAACGATTGATCGAAAAAACATGGAGCCAGTTACGACCAAGCTGGCGACCCGTTTTATGATCGTGTCAAACGAGCTGCCAAGACTTCAGGATTCAAGCGGCGCGTTCGCAGGCCGAATGATTATCTTGCGTCTAACGGAGTCTTTCTATGGCAAGGAAGATCACTATTTATCCGAAGGGCTAATTGCAGAACGGGCGGGAATACTTCATTGGGCTATCGAAGGATGGAAACGACTACGCGAGCGCGGCCGATTCATTCAGCCTGCAAGTGGAGTTGAAATGCTTCAGCAACTAAATGAACTCGCAAGTCCGATTTTGTCATTCGTCGAAGATCGGTGTGAAGTGGATGGCAAGTACGAAATATCAGTCTCCGACTTGTACCAAAGTTGGTGTAGTTGGTGCGAAGAAGTAGGGCGTGAACCAAATAACGTCCAGACTTTCGGACGCGATTTAACGGCATTGCTGCCAAGACTTCGACGGCGACACGTTCGCATAGGCTCACATCGGGCGTGGATTTACGAAGGGATAAGGCTCTCGAATGATTCGTATTAGTTGGCGGTACGCAGTGGTACGCAGTGTGGTACGCGATAGGGCACAAAAGCTAGATGGTTTTACCCAATGTTTTTGTTGGTTGGTACTCGATGGTACGCGATGGTACGCGATAAAACACAAAAGCAATTCTTACGCGCACACACACACACATAGTAAAACGCCTATGGGGTGGTACGCGTACCACTGCGTACCAGTCTGTGAGGTGCCAACATGCTGATTGGACACCTAAAGCTAGAAACCACTGGCAAGAGCTTGGCGGGAACCCTGTCAAGAGATTGGCTTATCAAGGCGGGTGAGTCCGTTATCGTTCGACGGATACCAGGGCAGGACGTATACGAATTGCTTGCGTTGCCCTTCTGCAAGATCGACACAGACCCAAGCACGATAGCGGCATTCAGTTGTTTGCCCGAGGGCGAACTAACTGCTGGTACCGATGGCAAGCTGGTTGGCACTGGCAAGGCACCTAAGACACGAAGGAGCGTAAAGCGATGAGCACAGCGATACTCGAATGGATTGTACTTGCATGGGTTCACGGTCTGACCGTTGGCTTATTGTGCGGCATTGGCTTGGCGTCGATAGCAAGGATGAAACGATGAACGAACTATTGGTCAACGAACGACGCGCGGCAAAGCTGCTTAACGTGAGTCCTAGGACGTTGTGGGCATGGCGTCGTGCTGGCATCATTCCATGCGTGAGGATTGGTCGTAGCGTTCGCTATTCGATTCGATCACTCGAAGCGTGGATACAAGAGCGTGAGGCGGCCGCAGGGCAGGCTACGCGGGCAGCTAACCCACCATAGGGGCTGGTTTAATCTGCCACAGGCTAACCCCCCCGATCTATAGCTACGCTCGTAAACGCAAAGCGATCGAATAACTTTTTTTGGGTACTTCACAAGGATTAGAAAATGGTAGGTTCGGCAGGCAGATCAGGCGGAAATCGAAAAAAGTTGGGTAGCGATCGAACGAAAAAAGACGGTTTACCCGTTTGTCCAAAATCGGCATCGGCAGCGATCAAACGGAAATGGAAAGAGCTGCTTGGACAACTCGAAAACTCAATTTTGCGTGGCGTCGATTGTCACCAACTATTTGTGCTCTGCCAATTACTCGACAGCGTGGACGTACTCGCAAAGCGATTGCAGCAAGATCCGCTTGACGACCGAGCAAGGCGGTTGCTTGTGCAAACTGCGGCGTCGATCAATCGCCTATCGGTGCAATTCGGATTGTCACCACTCGACCGCAAACGACTTGACGCAGAGCCAGAGCGTGAACCGTCTGCCTTTGATGATTGGATGCGACGTCAGGGAGCTGAATCGTGAGCGTGAAAACATCGCCCTTCAGCATTCACCAACTAGCATCGCGGCTCCGTTGTGACGTCGGCGACGTTGCGACCTTCTGCGACCGGTTAGAGATCCCGATTGACGTTCATTTATCAAACTCGCAATTGGCAAAACTCGAAGCCTTGCGGCGTGACGATCAACGTCAGATCGAACGACACGAAAATCTATTCGTCGCAAACTCTCGCAATTGTTCAGAATCGAAAACGTAACTACCAAAACAGACTTTACCGAAACCGTTTTTTCCGAAAGATACAAGCATGAGCACAACATTTCAAAATCAACTCGGCATTAAGACCGTTTCGATTCTATCGAACGAGGCGATCCAAGAATTGATTTGGGTACTCAAAGAACATTCGCACGCACAACCACAGTCACTGTGTTGCCCGTGAACGATGCTCCGGTGGC
>JANMNK010000519.1:0-10314 GCA_031373875.1 Pirellulaceae bacterium
CGTTGATGAAGTCGCTAAGCAACTGAATATTTCGGCTGCGGAAGTCCTCAGTCGCGTCAACGAGTTGCATGAGTTCAACCCCATGCTCGGTTTCCGCGGATGCCGCCTTGGTATCTTGCGTCCCGAGATTTCCGAAATGCAAGCTCGTGCGATTTTCTTGGCAGCCGCAGCGGTCCTCAAGGAAGGCATTAAGGTCAAGCCGGAAATCATGATCCCATTGGTAGGCTTCAAGAAAGAACTCGACCTCCAAGTCGAGATCGTTCATCGTGTTGCAGCCGAAGTTATGAAGGCTTCTGGCAAGAAGTTTGCTTACTCGGTCGGAACGATGATCGAAGTGCCACGAGGGGCTTTGACCGCTGACGAAATTGCCGATTCGGCCGAGTTCTTCTCGTTCGGTACGAATGACTTGACGCAAACCTGCTTGGGGATGAGTCGTGATGATAGCGGATCGTTCTTGCCTCGTTATCAAGAGTTGGAAATCGTCAAAGCTAATCCATTCGCGTCGATTGACACGACCGGCGTTGGTGAGTTGATGAAAATCGGCGTCGAAAAAGGTCGCTCGCGTCGTGAGGATCTCAAGATCGGTATCTGTGGCGAACATGGTGGCGATCCGTCATCTGTGGAGTTCTGCCACAAGATTGGCTTGAACTACGTCAGTTGCTCGCCGTTCCGAGTACCAATCGCACGATTGGCAGCTGCCCAAGCGGCTTTGAAATCGATGGCAGCAGCGGCTAAGGCCAGCAATGGCAAGCCTGCAACAAAGCCAGCGGCGAAGAAAAAGCTCGCCAAAGTCTAAGCCGGTTTTTAATTACATTGTATGACTTCTTTAAGGTGTTTCCATGTCCGATTTAGTAGCTCGCTACAACGAAGCTGAAAAGCTAAAAGATGCAGGCAAGTATGACGACTCTATCGCCATGCTAAACGGAATCCTTGAAGAAGATCCAACGCATGTGCTCTCTCATCTCACGCTGGCCAGAGTTTATACTTTGGTCGGCAAACATGACGAGGCGATCGAGCATGCACGGCAAGCTTGCGAGATCGAGCCAACCGATCCGTTCAATTTTACTGCGATGAGCGTGACTTATCAGCGAGCCTTTGCTGGTACAGGCGACAAACGCTTCATCCAATTGGCCGAGGACGCGATGGCCAAAGCTCATTCGATGAATTAAGTTGGTTTCGCGATTCGCTGAGACAGAATTTTTTTCGCGCGTACTAAGGAAAATCGTGAATTCTGGTCACGGGAGGTCGAAACGCCTGCTGAGCCGTTTGGATTCGTCTTTGGTTTTCACGTTACTAATCGAATGCTACTTCTTTCCGGTCGACACGCTCGAATCGTTGTTGTTGTAACTCGGTTTTTTAATTGCTCCCAATTTTCTAGCCGCATCTTCGGACCATTTGAGATTCCACGGAACTCGATCCCGCGTGGTCCATACACGACGCGTTTCGTTCCAATCCAGAAATCCATCGGCTCCACCTAGAGAAATCGAGAGCGAGTATTGTTGTTCGTCTTCTGGCGTGCGAGTGTATTCGAAATAACCACAAGAAGTACGAAGAAAGGACTTTCTCGAGATCTCCGAGCTAAATGAGCTAAGTCCATTTGACTTGCCGTAGCGTTCAATCTCATCAACTATTGTCATTCCTTGTCCAACAATTTCATGAATTTCCTCGAGGTCACGATGCCCTAGTCGCGTTATCGAGATGGCCAAACAAGACATCAGGAAAATCCAGGCACAAACAGAAATTGTGGATGCTGCAACACTACCGGTTCGTCGAATGAGTGACTCTGTTTTCCATTCACGGAATGTTCGACCCATTAACCAGATCGATGTGATCGTCAAGAATGCGTAAATGGCTGCAAACAAGAACCCGTTAATTCGTGGCGATGTAGCGATCCCGATCGCTGGGACGACGATGAGAATGAATGCAAACAAATGCCGAATCGAGAATCTCACTACTTTACCTGCTAATCGTCAGCCAATTGTCACGCAGTTGCATTGGTTTGTGCCATCATTACCCGTTCGAGTTCTTCTCGCGCGATGGTTTTCCATTTGTCATCCTCCAGTAATGCTAACCGCGAGTAATTTGGATGCCGCGATGGTTTGTACGGGTCGTTCGATTTCGTGTTGTAGCAGCAGATCAAAGCCCAGCGGGGATTTTCGCTTGTGTTCTGATCAGAACGATGAAGCAAATTGCCGTGAAAGAAAAGGGCATCGCCGGGCTCCATCTCGACATACAGCAACGGCAACTTTTCTAAAGCAGCGTTCACGCGTTCCATATCAGCACCGGTTTGCCCACCAACTTTGCCGTGGTCGATGCGGCCAATCAAATGGGAACGAGCGATAACTTGAAGACAACCATTCGCACGAGTAGCAGGGTCCACAGCAATGAAACAGCTTCCCATGGTCGGATATAAACAGCCATAGTTGTACCAGTAGCCATAATCCTGATGCCATTCCCACGCTCCGCCGACGCGAGGTTCCTTCAGCATCATCTTGTGATGGTAATGGTAGACTTCGTCGCCGAGAAATTTCGACATGTTGTCCGCCACGCGACGAGACCGAACAACGGCAGCGTAAAGGTCCGAGCCAAGGTCGTTACTTAGACATAGTGTCGTCGTCCCGCCTTGTGCATCCGAACGACTTGATGCGCGACGGACGAGCTCCTGGTCGGCCCGGGCGTACTGGCCCATCAGAACGGCCTCGTCATCAGAAAACAATTTCGGAACGATCAAAAATCCTTCGTCCTGAAATTGCCGAATATCGGATTCCGTTGCTCGATAAAAATCTGGCATTTTCAAACTCGTAATTCAACGTTTATTAGGGACTGCCCGAAAGAACCACGTATAGGCACCTGATCTTTGAAAATCATTTCGGGGCGTTGCGACAAGCCCAATAGCACTACATCGGTGGCGTAGCTTTTTTGTCACCTCGAGCGCCGAGAACAATTGTAAAATCGCCAGCTTGAAGTCCCTCGGCCTTGTCATCTTTGGCGAATGCGACGGTAACAGACTCGCGTTGATTCTTATCGAGCGAGCGATAGACGCCGTCTCGCTCATTGTCTTTGGCGTGCATTTCGAAGTACATCTGCGTCGTCAGATCATCAAAGCCCTTTGATGAAATCTGATAGTGAATATGCGGCGTACGGCCCGGATATTTTCCAGGACGGATGGACTTGAAGGAATATTTGCCGTCTTTGTCGGTTTCGATGCGAGCAAAGTACTGGAAGTTCGGATCGAGCGGAGCAGGGTTGTTGTCTTGCGGATGGTTGTAACGTCCTGCAGCGCTCGCTTGCCAAACTTCGACGATTGAATTTGCTAGAGGCTCGCCGTGAACATCGACCACTTGACCGCGAACCAAGATAATTTCCCCTTCCGCTACCGGACCATCAGCGGCTTTGCGAGTCAAATCCGCGTCGTAAAAGGGTTGCTTTTTGATTTCGGGAATCGGGTAGAATGGTCCGCTTGTCTGCTCCGGTGTCAGCATCCGATCGTCGGCCCAAAGATTCGACGCAAACAGGATTCCAGCTCCACCGATTGCTGAGTTTCGCAAAAACGTTCGACGATGCGGATTTCGAGAATCCATAATCAATTCCTCTTTTGGTAAACATGACCGGCCAACAGCTATTGGGAATTGTAACCTGTCAAGATTCAATGGGCAGCGCGATAAACCGAGAACACCCCCGGAAAAATGGAGAAATAAAATGAGAGTTGCTGTATTACTTTTGGGCTTGTGCTTTGCCCATTCGCCGATCTTTGGCCAGTCAGAAGACAGTCGCGAGAAAGTATCGGCAGATGCCATACGAGCATGGGTAGCCGAACATCAACGAGAACTGCTCGGCAACTATTTCTGGTTGCACGCGAATCCTGAAGTATCTTTCGAAGAAGAAAAAACGGCTGAGTACCTAGCCGGTATTTGGAAGAAAGCAGGGTTTGTCGTAACGGAAAATGTTGGTGGTTTTGGGATCGTCGGGGTCTTGAAAAATGGCGAAGGCCCAACGGTCATGCTAAGGACGGATCTGGATGCTTTGCCGGTCAAGGAAGATACGGGACTGCCGTATGCTTCGAAAAAAGAGATCGTCACGCAAAGCGGCACGAAATCGGGAGTCATGCATGCGTGTGCTCATGATCTTCATATGACTTGCGTGACCGGTGCGGGGATGTATTTGGCCGAACATCGAAACTCTTGGCGTGGAACGCTCATTCTGATTGGTCAGCCGGCGGAGGAACGCGGGTCCGGGGCCAAAGCGATGCTCAACGACGGCCTCTTCACAAGGTTCGCGAAACCGGATTTCGCAGTGGCCTTGCATGTTGAATCAGCAACGCCAGCAGGTTCCATTGGCGTTCGCAGTGGATTCATCTTGGCGAATGTCGATAGCGTTGATATCGAGGTCAAAGGGAAGGGCGGTCACGGGGCTTCCCCAGAAACAACGGTCGATCCAATCGTTCAAGCCGCCGAACTCGTCATGAGTCTTCAAACGATCGTGAGTCGCGAAATCAAGCCCACCGAACCCGCCGTTGTCACCGTTGGTGCCATTAACGGCGGCTCCAAGCACAACATTATCGGGGATCGCTGCCATTTGCAGATTACCGTCCGAAGTTATTCGGATGCAGTTCGGAGCAAGATTCTGGCATCGATTGAACGACGGGCCAACGCGATCGCAAAAGCGTACGACGCGCCGACACCGGAAATTAGTGTGTCCGAAGGAACGCCAGCACTGTCGAACAATCCCGTGTTGACTGAAAGACTTCGACAGGTCTTCGTTCGCGGGTTGGGAGAGGAGAAAGTGCTGGAGGCGGAGCAAGTGATGGGTGGCGAAGATTTCAGCCAATACGGCTTGGCTGGCGTCCCGATTCTCATGTATCGGTTGGGAGTAATACCCGACGACCATCTCCAGCGTTACAAGAAGCAAGGTATAACGCCACCTAGCCTCCATTCACCCCAGTTTTATCCGGAGTTGGAGGTGTCCTTGCCAACAGGTGTCATCACCCTCAGCTTGTCCGCGTTGGAACTGATGCCCAAGAAATAGGTTGCAAAACTTTCTGCAAAGAACAATTTTGCAACCAATTGGTCATTCGAGTGGCGACTTAGATAATTCCGCCATGAACGCGGTAAGGCGTCATGTGGTCAGGACCTTCCATGAACCAGAAACGCTCCCATTCGCCAAGAATATTGCGGAGGTTTTCGGACGTGAAGATTAACTGCTCTGCTCGTCGCTGAGGCAAGGCTGAATAGGCCGGAATAACGCAGCCAACAAGGGGCGTTAAACTACAAGCTAGAATGATTCCACATAGCCAGCGTCGCATGGCCCATCCTCCGTGAATGTTCGATCGCGTTGAGGAACCAATTCCTCAACTGCAATTTCTTCCTGAAATCGAAGCAATAACTGTTTGTTGCTGTTCTTGGAGGGTTACCAAGTTGTCGTTTTCTGCGACAGATCATTCCTCGGGCGAGTCGTCGTCCAAGGACTGTAATCTGATTCGCTCGGCGGCTTCCGAGCCTTCGATCAACATCACGCGAGATTCCATTTCTTTGCCTGGCTTGAAAATCACAACGAATTTCTCAGGAACCTCAACTTGGTTTCCCGTTCGCGGATTGCGTGCTTTTCGTGCAGCCCTTGGCTTGACCTGAAATACTCCGAAGTTGCGAAGCTCTACTCGGCCCTCTTCAACCAGCGTATCGATAATCGCATTAAAAGTTCGTTGAACGATATCCTTAATCTGCAACTGGGTTAAACCAGTTTCATCGGAAATCGTTTTGACGATCTCTTTTTTTGTCACGACGCTCAATCCCCATCTGCAAGCAGACGCCGTAAGTCCTTCGCACCCAAGTATTTAACTACGGGCGAGAGTTTACGGGCCTGGGAATTTCGCGTCAAGTATGGGCTAGCACATTACGGTTTTGTGAACGCGTGGTAGCGATAGCCCAGCACCTAGTTTCGTTATCGACGGAGAAATCCTAAGACTTGATACAAACTGCATTGTCGGCAGATTTTGACGTTTTGTTAACAATGCTTGCAAATCTACTCATCTCGGGCGCTGGCGATGAGTCGTAGGAATTCTGCATTGCTTGGAAAGCGATTCAATTGCTTAGTCAATTGCTCCATGGCTTCGACGGGATGCATTGAGTTAAGCGTGCGTCGGATCATGGTAACGGCATGCAAAGTAGCCGGATCGTGCAACAATTCTTCGCGACGAGTTCCTGACTGGGAAATATCGATTGCTGGCCAAACGCGGCGGTCAGCTAGCTTTCGATCCAGCACCAATTCCATGTTACCCGTGCCTTTGAACTCCTGAAAAATAAGTTCGTCCATGCGGCTGCCCGTGTCAACAAGTGCCGTTCCGACAATCGTAAGCGAGCCACCTTCGGCAAAAGCTCGAGCGGTAGCAAAAAGCTTTTTCGGAATATCCATTGCCTTGATATTTACGCCACCGGTCATGGTTGGACCGCTGCCGACCCACTTATTGAATGCTCGTGCAAGTCGCGTAATGGAGTCCATCAGCAAGAATACATCTTTACCCATTTCGGCCAATCGTTTGCAACGATCAATTACCAGTTGGCTAAGCCGAACGTGGCTGTCGACATCTTCGTCCAAACTGCTAGCAATGACTTCCCCGTTGATCACATTACGACGCATGTCGGTGACTTCTTCGGGACGTTCATCGATGAGCAGTACAATCAATGTCAGCTCAGGATAATTCGCTGCGATTCCGCGACTGATGTGTTGCAGCATGATTGTCTTGCCGGAACGGGGCGGAGCGACAATCAAAGCACGCTGGCCACGTCCTAGCGGAGTCAGCAAATCGATTACGCGATTCGTAAGCGGTTCCTTGCCAACTTCCAATCGAAGCCACTGTTCTGGGTTGATTGCAGTCAGCGTATCGAATGATTTTACATTGATGTATTCTTCAGGTGGCATGCCATCAACGTCAAGGATTTCCTTGACGCGAGGCCCTTGTTGCCGACGGGCCTGCTGCATATTAGCTCGGATTCTTACGCCTTGGCGGAGTCCGAATTTTTCGATCATCGTTCCGGGAACAAATGGGTCGCTCCTCTCGCGGCAGTAATTTCCCGAGGGACTTCTCAGGAATCCGTATCCATTTGGATGCAATTCAAGAAGTCCGATAAACTCTTGTACGACTTCCTCTTCACCACCCTCTTGGACCGAAGCCGGTTGATCGGTCGCTGGACCATCGTTTTCACGAGGAGGTCGTGGACCTCGAATTCGTTTTCTTTTTACACGTGGACGGCGACCATCGAGACTGGAGTGCTCCCCCGCAGCAGGATGAATGCGGGAACGGAATCGCTTTTTCTTAGGCATAGAGTGAGAACCTAGATAGAAGGGCAGGATTTCCTAGAGGACTTAAGACCTCTAACAAACGGAATCCAGCGAACAGATTTTTCACGAGCAATACGAGCTCATTTGAGGAATTGGATTGCAAAACAGTGTTGAACGTCAGACGTTCTTCGTAATAACAACAGGAAACAGGGCCATGCGTGAAATCAGTTTCAACGCGGAAATGACCTTGTCATTATCCAGTTCCCGGTAGCGATACAAAAACTGACCGGGATCGTGCGGACTGGGTCGAAAGTTTTCTTTACCGTCAGAATCGATTGAGATCGATGCCTGCCGATGAGATTGTCGGGTAGATCACAACTTCGCTACATCTGATCACGAGTGCGAAATGATTACTGATCCGGTCCCGGATTCGTGGAAGGCCACCAACAGCAATACTGTGGCCTGTCAAACACTTTAGATTCCTTTGATTACTTGGTGGAATGTTACCTTGGGCGAATTAGCTGTCAAGTCGGATCGCTGCCATTACAAAAGAAACTTCGTTTTTTTCCTGTTTTCGCCAAAATCGTGCTATCCAGCACGACCACTACAGTCGATACAAACCGAAGGGGGCTAAGACTGTGCCGATATTCCAGGATGGAAATCAATGAACTTAATATCTCGCGGTATTGCCTGTTTATTTCTATTATTGGCTTCGACGACGTTTGGTCAAATCCCATGGGTCGGCGACCCAAACGATGCAGCCAGAATAGCGCAACAAACTGGGAAACCTATTTTGTTGCATTTCTATACGGAAAACTGTCCACCTTGCAAAATGCTGGAATACCGAGCATTTCGCGATCCGGACTTCGTAAAAATCCTTTCCGATTCCGTGATCCCAGTAAAAGTCAATGCCGACGAGCAGCGGGAATTCGCGGCAAACTATGGCGTAACGCGATGGCCAACCGACGTTTATTTGTTTCCAGACGGGAGCGAGTTGCACCGGACTGTTTGTCCTCAAGACCCGACAGTTTACAGCGAAGTTATTCAGCGTGTGTCTCTGCGATGCCGCGATCACTTAATTGAAATTAATTCGCGACGGGCGCCTGAGAAATCGGACACTCAACAAAAATTCGAAGGCTTGAGAAATAACGCAGAGAATCCAGCCGATGCGCAAAGGGCACCTGCAACTGAAAATAAAACTGCAGCCAAGACTGCTTCTCACAAGATGCCAAGTCGTGCCTCGCGTGAGCCTCCCAAACACTCGGCCAGAGAATTACCTGCGTTTGAATCCACTGCACCAAATCATTTGTCTGTAGCCTCCTATCGTCAGGATATGGATGCTCCTCCAGCATCTGACTCCAACGGCGCCGCAGCAGGCCAGACCGAATCGCCTGCTGACAAAACCAAGGTTAATCGCTATCGCAGTCAGTCTGCAAACTTTAGCAGCTCGTTCACTGGCTCGATCCCCAATCCAGCTCAATCCGCGCCTTCGCAAGTGCTTTCGCCATTTGTCAACCAACCGATCAACCAAACTCAGCCACCATCGCAGATGTCGACTGTTTCTCAGCAAAAATCATTACTCGCACGGGATGGTGGTACTCAAAATAATCCGCCACAAATTTCTTCCGCTGCCGATGAGAACATCGCGATCGAAGGCTACTGCCCAATCATCCTCGACGAAAAACGCTGGGAGTTAGGCAATGCACAGTTTGCTGTACGGCACCGTGGAAAAATCTATCATTGCAGCAGCGAAGCCGCGCGCGCCGCGTTTTTAGCTGACCCCGATCGCTACAGCCCGATGTTGAGCGGTTACGATATTGTCCGTTTTCTCGAAAGCGGACAAGTAGTCACGGGAAAACGTCAATTTGGTTGCTGGTTTGGTGGACGCGTTTACTTGTTCGAGTCGGAAATGACACGACAAATATTCGATCAAAACGTCGACCGGTACCTGCAGCAGCTACAGTCCCTTCAAGCTTCTGCGGGCCGAGTAGCGTCCGAATCGAGTGAAGCGGTGTATCGTTAAACACCGTTCCACATGCCTTCGCGTTCTAATCGCGTAAGTTGAATTGCTTGCGAGCACCATTCCCGTGCCATTTTGCCGTGGTTTTTCGCGAGCTGATTTGCGAGAGTCTACTTTCGCACGACCATCAGCAACTGAAACGCGACGACAGCCATGATCGACGCTAAGATTGCAAAGAGAACGCGGACACCTGTGTTGCCGAATCGCATCTGAGTAAATTTCGCAATGCTCCATCTGTCGGCGAAAGCAACCGGCGAGACAATTCCGACAAACGAGGCCGCCGCTAAGCCCAGGGCCACGACACCAACGAGAAAATCTTGCGGTTGAATCATCAGCGCACGGGATCAGAGTTAACGAAGGATCAGGAAAGTGTTTCGCGGGGCAGCGACTCTGCCGCCAATTGTTTGGGCCAATGTTAATATCGATGCCTCAGTAGTTCAAAGCCTAATGCGAACTTTCCGGGAATTGTGCACAAATGCCCGGCATTATCGACTACTGCAATTCCCACAAAGCTCGCTCGAGATGGCGAACTTGCAATCGGATGTGTTCGAGATCGGGATAGATATCCAACGATTGACGAAAACCGTTTAGAGCTTCAAGCGGTTCTGCTTGTTCGAGGCGGCAGTAAGCGATCCCAATCCATGCTGGGTAATGAAATCTGCAGACTCGCGTCGCTCGCTCACAGTCCTGCAACGCTCCGTTGATGTCTTCGATATGAAGTTTGGCCAATCCCCGTTGGCACCACCAGTCGGGAACTTGGTTATCCAAATTGAGCAAACTATCCGCGAGCGCAATCGCTCGCTCGTGATTCCCTTGCTCAATCAATCCCGATACAGTCTCGGATTGATTCTGATAAAACAAAGAGTGGCGGCGTTGCCAAATCGACTTGATCCCGTCATCTGCGACTAAGCGTACATGACGATCTTCGTCGGCAAGCATTGGCCCCAATAGTTCTACAGTTGACGTATTACCCAGCAAACCAAGAGAAAAAGCTGCAGAGCGTCTGCAAGTCAAATCGC
>JANMNK010000529.1:0-2306 GCA_031373875.1 Pirellulaceae bacterium
GCTTGTTCTGGCCCGATTGGACCCCAAAAACGCAATCCCTTTGGCGACCATGTCTTGGACGACAGGGTGATCCGGAGTGTATTTTTGAGCCAAAGCGCTGCTCGAACAAGCTCCGAAAGAAACAAGCGTAATCGCCAGCAAAAAAAACTTTTTGGCAGAAGTTTTTTGGGCAAAAGAAAAGGAAGCCATTTGCGTGCAATTCCCTGATTTTTGTTGAAAAGCCGAGCAGGTACTTGATCCGGCGAAACCAGCCGGTTGAGAGCGTCTCTCTAGGTTATCCGATTGAGACTCGCAAGACAAATGCATTGACCCCGAATTGACAAAAAGTGCAGTCGGAAATACATTGCTTTGAGAAGGCGTTGGTTAGGTAGCTCAGTTGGTAGAGCAACGGACTGAAAATCCGTGTGTCGCCGGTTCAAGCCCGGCCCTGACCACTAATAAAAACCCAGGTTTCCCCTGGGTTTTTTCGTTTAAGGGGTCAAGTCCCCCTAGTCGGCGAGGCTTATCTTGCAGAATTCCAGGAGTGAGCCTTTTTCAAACTCGACATTGCGCACCGCCAACGCATATTCGACTCGCGATTGATGGTACCTCAAGCGAGCATCCAAAAGCCTTCGATGCGTGTCAAGCAGAACGTCTAATGCAGGGTCTTTTCCCGACTCCCATTTGGCTTGCAGGCTCTGCAATTGTCTCACAATTTCTCCGAGTCGTTTTTCCTGCAACTGCATGGAATCATACGATCGCTTCATCTCATTCATCGCATTGCTTAGACCATATAGCACGATTCGCTCTTGCTCTTTGAGCACCTCTGCTTCGCGATGCAACGCCAGTTGCGAGTTGCGGACCGCAGCAAAAGCCTTGCGAAATCCAATAGGCAACGTGTAATCCAATCCCGCTTGCCATTCTTGATAGTTGCCATCCAACATATTCGAAACAGCATCGGACTTGTCGTCGTAGTTGATAAGGTCCTTACCGAATCCTCGGAATCGATATCGCCCCACCAAATCCAATTGCGGCTTGAGGAAGTTGCGATTGGCTAGTAACTCCAACTCTCTTTGTTTGATCACCCACCGTTGGCGCCGAATCTCTTCTCGCTTCAGAAGAGCTTCACTGCTCGAATTTGCCCAATCGTAAAGGACAGGCGCTTGTGCCGGATCGTCACTTGGACGAATCAATTTGCCATCGTTGATATCCATCCCAAGAATCAATCGCAATCGGCGTTCCGCAACACGCAGCCCGCCAGAGCCTCGGAAGCTACCGCCTGCGCTGCCATTGTTCGTCCGAGTCCCATCGATGGGTCGGCCATTTACGGAGTCGATCACATCCGATTCGAAGCGATAGTATTGCTCCATGGCCTGCGCTGCATCGCCGGTCCCTTGCACTGCCGTTTGGGCTTCCAACTTTTTGGCGGTGACCAACGCAATGTCGCGAGCATCGACTTTGGCCTCCAGATCACGAAACGCAAAGTGAAGGTCCCAGTAGGCGTTCTCGACATCGGCAACTAAGTCACGAACGGCTCGTTCGAAATCGGTCAAACTGATATCGGTTCGAACTCGGCCGATTAGAAAGCCATTGATTTGCCCTGGTCTCGCCCCAGGTCCAGCAATCCGATTAAATTCCGTGCCGGCACCTTGAAGCAACGGCTGTCGAATTTCGGTTTCGACGATCTGATCAAACGACGAAGGCCCGATTGCATTGGACAACTGGTTGTTGCTGTCGTAGGTCGTAAAATTGCGCAGCGACATCGTGCTGCCGGTCGCGGATCGCTTGGTGATTCCGACTTGGTAGTTTTGCAAGTCCTGCTGGAATATGCCTTGATTGCCGAAAAATCGGTTGTTTAGCTGCCGATCGTTTTTTTCAAAAAACGCAGAGGAATGAACGACGGCATCGAATTCCGCCAACGCAGCTTCCTCCCCAAACCGCGGATCGGTAAAGGTCATCGCGGGGTCGTTGGTGCTTGTACTCGCCACGGGCGAACGCAGGACGGTCCCTCCCAAGTCTCGCAAAATTTTGGAGTTGGCTAGTGCAAGCTGTATGGCTTCTTCCAACTTCAAACTTATCGTTGTTTCCGTGGAGAGTGAGGTCAGGTTAATATCAAAGGGAGAGCAACCTACTTCGGACACCGGACTACAAGGAGAAATGGGCGGGTCGCCTCGACGCAGCTGTTCCGATCGATAGGTCTCGTTGGCTGCGGAAGTTTGCATGGGCAGAGCGCTGAAATGTCTTGTTTGCCGATTCGGAAAGCAGCCTGATAAAAACGGAGCAGCAATGGTCAGCGCGATGACTAAGCCTGCCTTCCTTTTGCCTGC
>JANMNK010000552.1:0-2919 GCA_031373875.1 Pirellulaceae bacterium
TGGCTAAGTAACCAAAAAAGCGAGTCCATGCACTGTCGGTAATGTCTAGCTCTTGTGCCTTGCCCTCGGCTTTTTTAGCGGCCAACCATTTCTTGGCAATCTTGGTGTAAGGTAAAGTGGCAGGAATGAAGAAGAAAACAATGATGAGCATCGCCAAGACGCCCGCCGCCGAATAGATCCCAAATTTTCGAATTGGAACCAATTCGCTGGCATTCAAAGAAAACAATCCAACGGCCGTCGTAATCGAACAAAGCAACGCTGGTTTAAACGCATGAGCGACGGCACGTTCAGCCGCTCCTTCTTCACCACCTTCTTGAACCGCATCCCGATAATAGTTTATCAAGTGCACGGCACTCGAAATGGCAAGCACGTAGACTAGCGATGGCATCGATAAAACGATGGCATCGACCGTTTCGCCGGTCAACCAAATAATGGCTAACGCGGTGGCGGCACTCATAACTCCGCAGAAAAAAACTACTGCGGTTAGCATCACGCTCCGCAATGACCACCAAGCTAAAAACAACCCGAGTAATCCGGATAGACCTGCAAGGCGAATAAGCGTGCGTTCGCCTTCTTCGTCGATGGAAATATTGTCTACAGGAGGGCCGCCTAGATGCACATTCTCGACATTAATACCAGCAGAAGCAATTTGCCGACGCAAAATTCCGGCAGGCACGGATGGACGGAGCAAACGGTACATTCCCCGTCCAAGCACCTTCTTCAGTGCATTGGACGACTCGGGCGTCAAGTTAACAATTACACATGTTTGTCGGCCATCGGGACCAAGCAACGAACCTTTGAGGCGATTGACTGCTTCGTCAAAAGGCAACTCAAGAGGCTTGGAAATCAGTTGATCCAATACCTGGCGTCCAGTCGTAATCGACTTGAAGTATTTTCGGCACTCCTGTGAATCGGAATCTTGAGCGGATTCAGGCGGCACAAGCAAATTCGCAAGTTTGGCTATGCGGGGGTCATCTTCTTCCCAAGGCGATACTTCTGGGTTTCCCGCAATTCGACAACCGTCCCAACTGACGATGACGAATTGGTCCGTTGGAAAATGAGTTCGAAACCACTTGAGCTCGCCGGTTTCGCGGAATGTCGCTGGCAACCAATCTTCAACCTTGTTGACGTTGCTTTCGACAGCTTTGCCAGCACCAAAAAAAGCGAGTGGTGCGACGAGCAAGGTCGTAAATAAGAACAACCTACCCCAGCGTGCATAAAAACCAGTATTTTTGGACTTGTTCTTCAACTCAAAACCCCGGTTTTTGAATCGGATATAAACTATTGAGTAAAGTGACGATCGTTATGGTTTCAGTCCGGCCAAGTGACTAGATCGAAATTGCCAAGGATGCATTTGCAATGTGGAAATGGATTCCGAATCCCCGTAGGACGACGTGCGACAACGCAATAGAAAAGGGCGAATACCAATCATCAAGCGTTCGAAGGGGCAAAACTAAATCCAAGACAGAATAGACTCGGGATCAAAATCCAACGGACTTATCGCAAAAAATCGCGAATCGGTTCCTGTTCTTATTTTCAATCCGAGTCACCCGAATAGATTTCGTTTCATCGCCCGCAGTGTCATAGGGTAACTTCTGTGTCGGCAATGCGAAACCTTAACCATTGGCTTTTCCCGCGTTTGCCCTACTACCGAACCACCCGATGTCCGCATTTCTTGCCAAGACTTACTATTCGTCTCCAATCACCCAAAATGCTAGTCAGATGCCTCCTCAAGAAAACCGTGGCAAAGCGGCAAAACCGCCTATTTGAGTGGGTCGCAACGACTTTTGGCAATAATTGGTGAAAAAAAGACGCAGCGAGTCATTTTCCTTATTCTCACACACAGGCAATGTGCCTATAAATAAGATATTGAAACTCAGTCTCAATTGACACGACTGGAACGCAAATGATCGCAGGCAATCACGTTAGTCAAATTGTACCGCTTAGCTGTCTCGGCAAAAACGAGAAAGCCCGGATTGTTGATTTGGTCGGTGAGTGTGGCTGTCTCCATCGCCTAGAAGAAATGGGCGTCCGAATCGGGTCGGAAATCAGTATGCTTGTACAAGGCAAGCCATGCATTGTGCTACTCGATGGGCGAAGACTTAGTCTCCGGTTTGACTGTGAAGCGGAGATTTTGGTCGAGCCGATGTTGGGCTAAACCAAGACGGGCGATGTCTCAAGGTCGCTTGGCTGACTAGATTTTGCTGTCACTCCCGATTCATCCATCCTTTCCATCGCATTCTAGCGACCCTCATTTCGACATCACTTCCCAACCGCAGGTGAATGTTTGCCTTAGCAGTTTTCTTGCAGGTCGAAAGTAATCATTGCACATCGCCGGACAATGCATCGCTGAACGAAATGGCAACGAAGGGAATTTGCGGAAAAATGTCGAAACGACTTGATGAGTTAAAAACGGGTTGTTCCGGACGAATCTTGTCCATCGAAGGCGATGATTCGATTTCTGTGAGGCTGATGGAAATGGGACTGACCGAAGGCGAAGCGATCAAGCGAGTTGGCGAATCTCCGTTTGGCGATCCAATTGAATTTAGCGTTTGCGGGTACCGTCTAGTATTGAGGGCTACAGAAGCGGCCCGCGTGCAAATAGAAGAATTACTTTCATGACTAATCGAGGCTCGTTGCTGGCATTCTTTCGAGAAAGCAGCTTATCATGAAATCCGATCAAGCCGACGATGCCCTCGCTACTTCTCCTATTCCCGCCATAGCATTGGTTGGAAATCCGAATACAGGTAAAAGTTCGATCTTCAATGCCCTGTGTGGTATGAATACAAGAATAGGAAATTTCCCGGGCGTTACCGTCGAAAAGAAGATCGGCAAACTGGTCGATTCGTCGGGTGAAATTTCCATTATCGATTTGCCGGGCACTTACAGCCTTTCGGCCCGTTCTATCGACGAACAAGT
>JANMNK010000724.1:0-4617 GCA_031373875.1 Pirellulaceae bacterium
CTCGCGTCAGCACCACTTATAATTGCAATCGTCAACTGCCCACCTAGGAAATTGGGACTGTCGGAGTCTGTCCCTGTTGCAGCGCTGGCAAAGGCGACCGATGCGACGCTGTTGTTGGTGTAATTATTCGATCCGCCGATATTGGCCAAGACAGGTGCTTGATTTAGACCGTTGATGACGCCGGATATCGAATACGCCCCCAAGCTTCCATAATCTGTGTAGCCAGTTGCAAGCGCGCTGCCTTTGCCAATCCCGTCCACGGACACGTAATATCGTCCCGCCGCCAAAGTAGTCGCCAGTCGTGCCGTCAACAGATCAGCAGGATTATTCGACATTACGACAGTCCCCGCTGAATTCAACAATCGAACCAGCAAATCTAAGTTCGGGCCAAACTGGGCTACGCCAAACTTGAGATCGATCGTCCCGCCTGCCGTTTCAAAGAAGAAGTAATCGCGATCCGTACGATTCGAGATAGTGCCTTTTTGCAGGATCTTGCCAATTGAACTCGACAATGCCGCAGCACCTGTCAGCGTCGCCGCAAAATCATCGACGACATAGCCGAACCCGTTGAGAGTCGTGATCAACTCCAAGTCATCTTGGGAGTTGCTTGCATTGAAATATTCGCCTTTCGACCATTGCGTCAAATTGGAGTTTGAGCCGCCACCCATAATCGCATTCCACGAAGTATCCCCTGTTCCATGGCCTCCGTAATACTCTTGAGTGGACGTACCATCGTGCGTCAAATTAAGCGTATGGCCGACTTCATGGCTCACGGCACTTGCCACCAAGTCTGCCGCGTTATTGTTATTGCTTAGCGAGAAAACAAACGCTGGAGTATCGCTGTTCCAATTAAAAGAATTCAAATAGGCAACGCCACCCGCCCCTGATCCGTACCAATCTTGCCAAGCGCCGCCAATCGCAACTCGAATTCCCCAACGTGTATCCGAGGCATCGGTCTTAATCAAATCGCCGACAGGTGGTGCAACCGTTGTGACGTTGACATTAAACGGCAAGAAATCTTCAACTACCCTTTGATAAACGTTCTGAATTCGCAATAGCTCGGCCGAACTAAACGCAGCGCTGGCATCCAAGGAAAATGCTGGCGTTACGATCGTGCCAAGCCCCGTAGAAGTATTCCACTCTGTTCCCGTGGTCGAGTGACCATCGAAATCTAGGTAAATAGTATGAGCCGCCGTCGGATTGCTGCTCAAAGAAAAAGTTTGCGATAAATTCAATCCGTCCCAAGCAGGAGCGGAAAACTCGGAAGTATTCCCCAATGGATCGGTCGCTGTAGCTGTAACAAGCCATCCGTAATCGAAAGTACTGTTGATCGTATGCGTAAAGGTTACTTGGCCAGCAGCGTTGGTCGTCGCATTTGCCACCCCCAGGTACTTTTGCGATCCGCCGAACCCAAACGAATTGCTGGCTGACGTCGCAAAATACTCGATGCGATAGATCTTCGACGGCTCTGCGGACAGAGTGCCACCGACTACAAAATTCGTTGTACCGACGGTTAGCGATGTCAAGTCGGGATAGTTCGATAATTGATTGGGGCCGGTATCCGCATCCAGATTGTCGTTCTGCGTGGGGCCGTTATTGCCCAAGTCGAGGTCAAAGTAAAGATTGTTTCGCACTACGTTGCGCGAGATTCGATTGCGTTCCGTCGATGCACCATTGATGACGATGCCACTCGTCCCGTTTTTGCTAACAATATTGCCTTCGAAATTATCGCCGACGCCATCGTTATTCGAACCGATGATATTTTGGTTCGCGCCGTTATCTAACCAGATGCCACTAAATGTGTTTCCCAAATTCGCTTGGGAAGCATTCGTTCCCACATAGTTGCCAGCGATGCGATTGCCCGTCGATGAGCTTCCCCATAGGCCGATTCCGGACTGGCCGCCACCAATAATATTTCGCTCCGCAGCGTCCGATACACCATCGCCATCCACGCCTATGACATTCCCTACGGAACCGTCACCCATGAACAATGCATCAAAGACCGTTGGCGACCCATCGAGCGACGTTGCCGTATCGTTCACCCCCAAGTAGTTGCCTTGCATCTTGTTTTGGTCGCCGCCCCAAATGGCAATGTGGCTATTGTCAAAACCACTGAAGATTAACCCTCGAACGGTAACACTGTTCCCGATTATTTGCATCCCATAGTCAACACTATTCCCGTCAAGCAACTTTATCAGTGGCTGACTCGTGAATGCTGGTTGACTCCATCCATCGATGGCGACGGGTCGAAAGATAAGGGGTAGCTCACTCATCAAGCTTATCGTCTTGACGCCCCCCCCAGCGATATTGAACCGGATTTCGTCGGTATCGGGATTCGATTCAGCGACAACCACCGCAGCGCGAAGCGATCCTGCGCCTGAGTCATTCGTATTGGTGACTGTCAGCACCGCCATCAAATTACGGCTTTCCAGACTTTCGAGCTTCAGCCTCCTCTGCCGAGAACGAACAGCGACTGCGTTTCGATGCAACCTGCGTTTTCTTTTAAATCCAAAAATTCCCATCATTCCAACCCGCACCAGCATTCGCAAGAATCAACGTTGCTTCGAACAACCCGCTTAACCCCAATAGTACCTTATTTCCGTATAAGTGCGAATATATTCTGCGCAATACAATCCATGGTGAAATCACTTGGCTGAAATTCTCACGGTTGACCGCAAGCGACCTATTTCAGTTGAAAAACAATAGCCCGAACTTGCACACGCCATGAAATGGTGCTCTGTCAGGTGTCTTAAAACTTCAGTGTTTTACTCAACGCCGACACTTGTCCGATCAACTCCAACCGCCCGTCTAACAAGCACCTGCTCTTGTTATCTCTTTTTTCCCCTCGTTCCCTTCGAATCTGATTGTTACAGACAACCAGCGGACCGGGTTATTCGTTGACTTTCAAGAGCTTGAGCGATTGACGGTCAAACCAAGCGATCCCGTGACGGGCACGTAGCTCTAGGATTAGTTCAACTTGGCGTTGATCTTCTGGCACGGAAATTTCGTATTCCAAAAGCGTCCAGTCTGTCGTACCTACCAACTCGTTTGACCGTCCGGAATGAGTGCGACGGATGCCCGCACCAGTGGCTTGGTCATCGGGGATCGGAATCACATTTTTAGTCTTAACGCGGGATTGGAATCGATAATTCCCTCGAGGCAACAAAACGTTGCAACGCCACGACGAAGTGAAGTCACCAAACTGATTGCGCGTGATCGAATAAGCCGGAACGCCTTCGATCTCAACTTCCTCTAACCTAACCTGTTCCGCTTCCTCCACCGGATACCAGTCATTGAGCACCGCGACTCCTTCATCTATTGTTTCGCCCGAATCAAACACCAATGGCACCGGCACGTCTCGGATCAAGTCAGGCAGAGCTTGAAATCGCTGCGTGAAACGCTCTTTGAGTTCTTTGATGCGGTCCGCGTGATTTGCTGCAAGCTCTGGGTTGATCGAACGCAAAACGGGCTGGAGACGGCCCTGCAACTCATCAATACGGGCCAGCCAAACTTCGACCGGTTGCAGCGATACAGGTATTTTTGTCAGCCGTTGCTGATACTTCCGACGCCACGGATCGTTCTGCATCACTGCAGCAGCAAGCAACGACGCTGTATGATCGTATAGCCCCGCACCTGGATCGCTGAAAAGCTGATCCATGCCGTGGGGCAGGAATACAGCTTTGCCATCCGAAGGGAAGTAGATGCGATAGTTGTTCTGATTCATTGTGTACCCATCCCAATGACCGCAAATCCTCTCAATCGCCATGAAGGACAAAAACTCTTCGACATCCAGCCGCTCTGCAATTAGCTTTCGGCGAGTTTCAAGCTTGGGATGAAAACAAGCGGTCGCCAACTCGACAAGGTCCGTTCGGTCGTCGGGATCTTTACCAGAGTCCATCGCAAGCTCGGAGTCGAGGTCTTGAACAAACCCGCCGTCGTAAAGATTTCCTTTGCTTTCGCCGAAAGCTCCAGCAAGAAACGGCTTATCGAATCCTTGGCGAAGTACATACAATCCCATGTCGCGATCGTTGATCCACAATCGCACATGCCCCACCCGAGGCGCTCGAAGACCGGCCTGTCGGAATATCTCAGACCCCAACCATTCGTTAAGGTACGTCTCGTCTTGTGCGGCGTTGTTCAAATGAAACTTTTCCATCCCATGGAATTGCTGATTGGATTTGAACTTTTCGATATTCACCGTCAAGCCAGGACGATCATCGAAGTCGCTGTAACTACCCGCCGCACCTTTCAGCTTGACTCCAATACTCTTAAACGTCTTTCCGCCGACTTCATCGAGACTGCACCGAGAATACTCGCGTGGCATGTCTCGCAGTCGCTGTTGCGATTCATCACCGATCAGCAATTTGACCTCCGGAATCACACCAGATTCAAAGAACGCGATCGTCTCGCCAGCCTTCCCGGACTTATCCTGAGCCGTTGCAAGCGACATCGCCAGCAGCAACACCGCGACTGTTAGGAATAACGAAGAACGATTCAAAATAAATTCCTTGGGATCGAAATGAGTAGCCGTAGGGTGTGTGCAGCGGGAGTTGAACCGAAGTAGCAGACGCTACCATCATGGTTAATCTACCAATTCTATAGTCGTTGCGCATCATA
>JANMNK010000579.1:0-4587 GCA_031373875.1 Pirellulaceae bacterium
CGCAAGGCTTACGAAACAGGTCGCGAAGCGTCTCAAGATTTTTTAGAGGCAATGCCCATCCGATTCATGCGGCTTCTGCCAAAGCTAAACTATGCCGCTATGCCCCAAATCTCTTGACACTTATTGTTGAGCCGGTCCTAATATGATGTGTCCCCATTGTTCCCCGCTTCTCGTGAAGCACCACAGTCAAATGGTCTTGCTTCAGGCTTTGCCCTTGGAGCTCTATTTACTGGTACTGCGTTATACGTGCAACCTGCAAGTACGGTGGACCCCATTTATTGGGCGCCTAAATGAGGTTTCTAAGATAGTCTCATGCGATGCTGGTTAAGGTGCTTTGCGGGGTAGTCGTAACCGAAGAAGCAAACTCATTTCCAGTGCTTTGGCACACCATCAGTGGCCATTGGAAGATGCATGAACTCTGCGAGTCCAGAGGATTCAAATCTTCTGTCGTAGCCGTGAGCATAAGTTGACGGCATGCCAAAATTTACATGATGATAGAAGCTCAATTTATTGAAGACATTTGGTTGCTTGAGGATAAAAGAGATATCGAATAACACTTCCGTGTCATCTGGACCTAATTCACTTGTTTGCAACGCAACCGATGCGCCATCGACAACCCTGAATAAATCAAAACCGGTCTCCTGTTTCAAAATAGCATCCCATCGCAGGGAAAATCTAATCACATTTTTCGCATAAAGGACATCTCCGTAAGGGGGTGTGACCGGCGTTCCGCCGTGGTGGATTGGGGAGTTAGGAAATCGGGGTAAACAAAAAGCGGCCAACCTGCCATGATTTGGGTACTTACATCCTAATCAAGAAAGGCAGGAGGCCACTTTAATGAGCGTCGATCATTTAGACTCGCTTGACAACCCCACATCCCTCAACGCATCCGATTTTTCCGCGAATCCAGGTTTGCTGCAATCGCGAATACAGCAACTCGCTGATCAACTGAAACAGGTCGTATCCCATGCCGCACAACACGGCGATTCGTTCGACCATGCAGAGCGAATGGTCTGGGCTTTGGTGAAACAACTGGGATTTCATGCGATGGAATTGTTCGTGTCGCTTCAAGGACAGGGGGACCTGGGCGAGCAACTGCAGGGCCTCGACGACAAGCCGCTGAGCCGATCCGACGAGCCAGTCGCGACGGTCGTGCGGTCGATCTTTGGCGAACACCGATTTCAGCAATGGGTCTACAGTCCGGGCAAAAACAAAGCGATTGCACTTCGGCCGATCAGCGTCCGCATGGATCTACCCGACTGTCGATACTCGTATCTTTTGCAGGAGTTTTCGCAGATCATCTGTGTCGAGTCCTCCTTCCATCAAACTTCGGATAACTTGCAAACCATCCTGGGCGGCAATTTTTCGGTCGACACGTTGGAGCAGGTGAACTTGCAAGTCGGAAAGGATGCCGATGTGTTTCTGAAGAACCTCCCGAAACCTGACGCGGAAAAGGAAGGTCGAATTCTCGTGGCCACCGCCGATTGCAAGGGAGTTCCACTTGTGAAAAAGGATGCCGCAAAAGTTGCTGCTTTTGAAACAGCAAAGAAACGACCTGGCAATCGTCGCATGGCTACAGTCACCAGTGTTTACAGCGTGGATCCCTTTGTGCGTACGGCCCAATCGATTGTCGAAGCTTTGTTTCGAGACGAAGTCGTGCGAGAGAAATCCGCTAAACGCCCCACGCCGCAATTCAAGGACACGATGGCCCACTTTCCCTCGATTGACACCCAGGACGACGAGGAAGTCCCGATCAGCGGTATCCATGAAGGCATGGCTTGGCTGGCCTCGCAAGTAAAACGAAGGCGACAGGAAGGCCAACCGTTGATCGTCCTGATGGATGGTCAAGAAAGCTTGTGGGATACGGCAGCCATACACTGGAGTAGCGAAGAAAAAGTCGAGATCCTCGACATCTTGCACGTTGCGGTCTATCTCTGGGAAGCGCCAGGGCTGTTCCATCACGATCACGACGAAAAAGGCGCATTTGTTCGAGAGCGACTACTACGCGTTCTCCAAGGTGATGTTTGCGGCGTACTGCAAGGTCTTCGGCGCATGGGCTCGCTGCGCAACTTTACTGGTCAACGGAATAAAGATCTGACACGCATTACGGGCTACTTCGAGAAGAATCAACATCGGATGCGTTACCATGAATACCTCCAGGCTGGCTATCCCATTGCATCGGGAGTTATCGAAGGAGCATGTCGACATTTGGTCAAGGATCGCATGGAGCGCAGTGGGATGCGTTGGACCCTCGAAGGCGCGCGCAGCATGCTCAACGTGCGAGCGGTCTTTCAAAGCAGTCATTGGGTAACGTTTCAGCAGCACCGAATCGCACAGTTGAGTACCTCAAGCCACCCCAAGCGTGACCTAATCAAAGACTACAAACCCCTCAGCCTAGCATGCTAAGCATCGGAATGCCGGTCACACCCTTTGGGAACCAAGGCGTCGTTATGTTGCGCTCCCACTATTGATAATTTCGTGATCTCTCCTTGATCATCTGTCGATACAAGAAACCCTAAGTCGGCTGGCCTACGAACATAGTCGATATACTCTCCTTTTGGATTGTTCAGCCAAACCAGACTCCCGCAATGAACGCAAACTGCGTCACCTAATATAGAAGGCTCAATCCAAACCAGTTTTCCGCATACCTGACATTCACCAGGCAGGCCGTCGGTCGTTCTTGATGACGTTTCTATTTTTTCAACTCCCAGAATCGAGCGTACATCTCGTTAAAAGATTTACGGACGCAGTCTAAGAAATTTTCCAGTGATTGCGACAGACTTGGAGTTTGACTTACACTTCCGCAAATCCTATGGTTCGCAACAAGCATCTTCTATTTCCCTTATTCAACTAGATTCGATAATCGTTCCGGTTGAAAAACGATAGGAAAGTAAAGTTAAGGCAATGTAATTCAAATGTTTGTCGGGCGTCATCGATGCTGACAACCTGCGCAACAAAATCTATGGACGCATTCCTATTTCGTTTCCGGTCGAGCAAAATCCACGATTAGTGGTAAGCTTGCCACTTGTTGTGACCCGCATGTGCCAACTGCGATGAGTCTGACGGGGCCGTAGCCAACTTGCTCAGCGGTTATCTCCAAGTCACCTTCCTTGGTTGAAATTTCTGCAATCGCCAGTGAGTTGTGACGCAACTCAATTCGCTCGCAATTAACGGGGCCGGACAAGTGAATTTTTACCGATGATCCATTTTCTGCTACATCGCTTGCGACAATTCTGGCTTGAGCATCGTCCTTACCGCAAACGAAAGTTACTCGCAGTTCCCATTTGCATTGAGCTTGAGAATCGTCAGTAGTGATCAAAGCCAATTCATGAGCGCCAGGAACTGGATCAGTCAAATTGAGATCGAACGAATTGGCGTACATCGAAGCACTTCGAAGTTGCCCATCGATCAACATTTCCAAGCTTGCTATGCCGAATTTTTTGTCCGCAATTACTTGGGATTCAAGTTGGAATTTCAATTTTTTGTCAACCGTTTGTCCGTCCTTCAAGCCAGCGATCAAGAATTCATGACGGTGGCCGAATGGTTGGCATAAAGGGTCTCCAACGATCAGCAATTGATAAGGACCAGTTACCGACGAATAGTATGCTTCTGCAAGTGTCAGGCCGTCAGCGTAATAGGCATGGATCATCGGGTGGGGGAATTTGGCTTGAATACTGTAAGGTTCGGTTACCGCGCCACTGCTTGCTGCGGCACCGTGT
Source organism: Pirellulaceae bacterium (assembly GCA_031373875.1). Taxonomy (GTDB): domain Bacteria; phylum Planctomycetota; class Planctomycetia; order Pirellulales; family Pirellulaceae; genus JANMGV01. The sequence goes on from JANMNK010000579.1 coordinate 3,720, forward strand.
AAAAGGAACTCGGTTAGTTTGGTTTGGCCTGCTCCGGTTTCCATAACTCCACCGAGGCTCGTCAAGTTTTCTGCGATTGCGCCGGGCGTCAAATGTGATTGCGAAGAAGCCCAAGAAAAAGTCGCCGAACCCATCGTTACTCCTAAGCAATCCTTTTTTCCTTTCGGCATTACCGAGGGAACAACGATACCTTGATGGCTTAGCTTGGCGAGTCGATCGATGGCAGTTGTAAAACCCGGTTCCCGACAAGTCGTGCGTACGTCCGCCGTCTTCGTGAAATAAAATTCGCCCTCAGGGTGAGAATAATCAGCTTGAGCAGCAACTCGAAGTTGCTCGATGGCTTGTTCGAGCGTGGTTCCGTTTCCGCGCGTCACAGCAAGGACGATCGATAGCATGTAGGAAACGCCTTCATCTGGTTGTGCATTGGCGACACCGTTCGGCGACCAAAACGCGCGAGCATTGAAGGCTTGCGTGGGCCAGAAATCGAAATCGTTTAATTCACACGAGTCGAGGAACAGCGAAAAGCGATTGTTGCCTTTGAGTTTCTCGAAGGCTGGCTCGGACGCCATCTTATCGCGAAAGGTGCATCCCGCACCAATCGCTTTTTCCAGCATCTCCAACGCCAAGTCTGTTTTGTCTGCCAATGCGAATTGTGTAGCCGCTTGATAAGCTACCGGAAACTGTCGAGGATGTTTTTCGAATAAGTCACGGAGGCTGTTTGCTGCTTTCTCGTGTTCGCCGTTTTTTACAAGTGTCTGAACGTCGGTCCAGTTCTTTGCGAGATCACCACCGAATGGCTGCGTGAACAAACGATCGCAAGTTGTTGCACCGTACAGATTGCTGCCAAAGGCTAAAAGATTCGGGTCCT
>JANMNK010000580.1:0-4256 GCA_031373875.1 Pirellulaceae bacterium
CGCAAGGCTTACGAAACAGGTCGCGAAGCGTCTCAAGATTTTTTAGAGGCAATGCCCATCCGATTCATGCGGCTTCTGCCAAAGCTAAACTATGCCGCTATGCCCCAAATCTCTTGACACTTATTGTTGAGCCGGTCCTAAACGAAGAAACGTTCCCAACAATGTTTAGCCGCCGAAGGCGCGCCCGCCAACCAATCCCACCACCGGCAAACAACTGGAACTCAACCAAAAAATCCGTTCCAGCGCAACCCTCCCGCAACTCAAGCGCTGCGCGGCTAAACGAAGAGATTATTGCTTACCTACCATGGCGGCGGCGCGTTTGATTAATTCGAGTGCTTGTTGACGATATACGTCCGGTTGTTCGCCGGCGGCTTCTTGGGCGGACTCGATCAAAGCGTCCCAATTGCTTTGGCCACGATGCGGGCTGTTACGCAACAACATCCCAAACTGGGCGATACTCGCAGCCCATCGAAAATCGCGATCGCATTCTTGAATGGTCTGGTTTTTGTCAACGAGGGGAAACTCTTGCAAAGCACTTGTCGTTCCGTCCGGTTGCTTGAAACGCATTTTGACAATCATCAACTCGTTCGACGATTCTGCCTCCGGCTTCAATTCCTTGCCTGCTTGATATCGCAAATCATCGATACTTGCACCCAACTCTCCCGATTGATCTCCCGCGGGAATAATTTCATACAAAGCCGTCACGCAATGCCCTGCCCCGATATCCCCGGCGTCTTTCTTGTCGTTATTAAAATCCTCCGCAGCCAAAATCCGATTCTCATAACCGATCAATCGATAGCCTTGGACTTTGGCAGGATTAAACTCGACTTGGATCTTGACGTCCTTGGCAACCGTCACCAGCGAACCCGTCAATTGCTCGATCATCAACTTGCGAGCTTCCATTTCGTTGTCGATAAACCCGTACACCCCGTTGCCGCGGTCCGAAATCTTTTCCAGCATCTCGTCGTTCGTATTACCCATACCAAAGCCAAGAACCGTCAAGAAAATTTTGCTCTTGGCATTTTCCTCGACCACTTTGACCAACTCATCCGTCCCCGTCACGCCGACATTGAAATCGCCATCGGTACATAAAACCACGCGGTTCGTACCACCGGTAATAAAGTGCTCGCGAGCGATTTGATAAGCCAACTGAATTCCTTCGCCGCCATTCGTCGACCCGCCTGCAGTCAACCGATCCAAAGCCGTCATGATCGCGCTCTGTTCGGTACCCAGCGTGCTATCGAGCACCATACCCGCTGCCCCCGCATACACGACCATCGCGACCCGATCATTCTCGCCCAAGTTACTGATCAACATGCGCAAAGCCTGTTGAACCAACGGCAACTTGTTGGGCTCGTTCATCGAGCCGGAAACATCCAGAAGAAAAACGAGGTTCGACAAAGGTCGTTTTTCAACTTCGATTTTTTTTGCTTGGAGAGCCACTCGTACCAATCGATGATCCGCATTCCAAGGACACCGGGCGACGGCCAAACTCGAAGCAAAAGGTTGATCGTCCGTCGGTCCGGCGTAATCGTAATGAAAGTAGTTAAGTAATTCTTCGATCCGCACACTGTCGGGCGGCGGTAATTGCCCTAACTCCATCAGGTATTGACGAACTTTGCTGTACGAGGCGGTATCCACATCGATCGAGAAAGTCGACAAAGGATCTTGGCGTACCGAACGAAACGGATTATCGACGACCGCAGCAAAACGATCGCCACCGGGCATTGCCACAGATTGCCGCGACAGTTCTGAATTAAACTTTGATTCCTCCGCTAAATCGTCGATCGCTTCCATTCGGTCAGAAAGCTGTGCGGCTAGATCTAACCCGGACTCCTTTGTAGCCAGTGTTCTCAAGCGAACTTCCCTTTCTTCGCCTGACAAAGCCTTCCCGTACGCTGACGGTGCTGACTCAGCGTATAGATCCATGCTTTGGTTCCCAAGACTTCCACCATAGGGACTACCCGAGCCAGGTCCGGCACTCGCTCCACTGACTTCTCCACCTCCACCGAGACCAGGTCGACCAACGCCACTCACTGTCGTTTGCGGTAAGCCGTTATAAAAACTCGAGGCGGGGCTAGACGGCTGCGCCGCAACGGGGTCGTTGACAACACTCAACTGATTAAGCCGCTCCTCAACGAATTCCGATTCAGCGAGAGGCTGCGAACTGTCAGAAAGCGACATATCGGAGGCTTTCATTTTTGGCAGGATCGCCAATTTATCTTTCGACAAACTCGAATTAGCTTCTTGCCCCGCCGCCCCTGCACTTTCCGAATCTGTGGGGATAGCAGAGCGATCGACATTCCGCATGGAACCTGAAGTTGGTGGTTCCGCATTGCGCAAGCTATTTGTCGGCATTTGTTGCTTTTCAGATTTCGCGAGAGGCACCTTTTGCCCCGGACGGAATGCGACCCAGCTTGACAGCGAAACGGCAACCATAAAACACGCCGTTGTCGCCGCCAGCCCTAGCAACTGAACGCGAGTCCAACCACCCGATGCCTTGAGAGTCGTCGATTGAGCACTCGTATCCGAAATCGCGGCCACCACGGACCGTTTCTGATGTTCACTCAATCCACAGTCGGACTCGGCTTGGTAAGCACTCGATAGTGTCGCCACAGTCGCTCGAATCTCGGCCAACTCGGCTGCAATCGCTGGATCTTTGGCGATCGCAGATTCGATAACTTGCGAACGATCCGATGGCAATTCGCCAAACGCATACGCCGTCAATTCCCATCCCTCAAAATCTTTTTTCATGATATCTATTCCGTATAAATCGGCTTTTGTACTAATTCAGTTTTTGCGCGGGGCCAGTCTTTAGACGAGCCGAGAAATTTCAAAACGACCCGCTACGTCCGTCGCCCTCAACTCACCAACGGATCCTTGAGAACGCACTAACGGATCCCCTTCAGCTTGACTCGCAACTTCATGATGGCTTCGTGAAGCTGCACGCCCACGTTGGAAACACTCAAACCCGTGACTTCGGCAATCTGTTGGTAGGACAAACCTTGCTGCAATCGCAGCCCCAAAATCTCTTGATGCCTATCCGATAATTGCCGAACCGTATCCCGAACTCGATCTAGAATCTCCATCTCCTGGCAAGCCACTGCTGGATCGCTTGCAAGCTGATCACTCGCCGCATTCCACGATTCAGTATCTATTTGCTTGTGCATACGATTCTCCCAACGTTTGATTCGGTCCAAGCTTTTGTTTCGGCAGACGCGAAACAACCAAGCTTCGGCTTTACTTTCGATCTCTGGCCACGGTTCTTTGCACAGTTGGACAAAGACTTCTTGCGTGACATCCCTCGCCGCTTCGATATCACCGCGCAGCAAGCAACGGGCGTAAGCAACCAACGGCCGTTCAAATCGCTCAAACGTCCCGGCCAGCCAAACGCGGTGCAACTCCCGCAATTCAGGCATTTTTCCGTTCATTGCATCCGTCGCACCCAAAGAAAAATATCGCTACAAGAAGTAAACGACGACGATGGAAGTGTATTAAGACAATTCTTGAGAAGTTTAAAACATACCCGAAACAAGATCTAATAACTCAAAAAACCCAATCCCAGTCGTTCCCACCCCGTAGTTCCCGCTTGCCGAGCGGGAACTGCCGAAGGAATTTATTGCGGGCAGAGAAAGGAATTCTCCAATGCGGAAAGAGTCTCCGCAAAATGCGTATTATTTGACGACATCACTTTGCAAAAGGCGGGACGAATTGTTTTCGTTGGTAAATGGTCCAGCTATGGCAAATAAACTGCTTCGTTTGTTCCCACCCCGTAGTTCCCGCTTGCCGAGCGGGAACTACCGAAGGAATTTATTGCAGGCAATGGAATGAATTGTCCAATGCGGAAAGTGTCTCGGCAAAGTGCGTTTTATTTGACTGCGTAGCATCGCAAAGATCTGGGGTATTTGTTTCGTTTGCAAATCTGTTGGCGATGGGAAATAAACTGCTTCGTTTGTTCCCGCTCGGCAAGCGGGAACTACTTGATGCGATCGACGAGCTGTTCGGTTAGACTGGGACAAGGACGTAGGCTTGCAATACAACCGCGCCCGCTGGTACGACCCCGCCACCGGCCGCTGGCTAAGCACCGACCCCATCGGCTTCGGCGGCGGCGACGTCAACCTGTATCGCATGTTCGGAAATCATCCGACCAGTGCGACTGACCCGAGTGGGTTGGAAGAAGGCGAGGAGCTTCTCAAAGAACTCCAAAACCTGAGGAAGATAATAGAGGAGCGTCAGCATACAAAAAATGCGTCCAA
>JANMNK010000684.1:0-3163 GCA_031373875.1 Pirellulaceae bacterium
CAGCGCGCTGGACGGGTGACGGATCAACGTTGAATCAAGCCGGCTGGTCAAGTTCGATGCTCGAGATGGGACAATGAATGTGATCAACGACGCGAATTGACTTGTAAAAGGAATGAAGATCAACACCCCTAACAAATTAAAAGTGGTATGAAACGAGACAAGGGCGATTTCCGGATTCTGTCGAATCGAATCCGGAAATTGTTTCTCGTAAGAAAAAATGAACAGCGGCAATATGACAAAGGCCCCGATAGCCGTGATAATGTTGAATACGACGTGCGACAAACCTGTTCGAATCGCATTGACGTTTCCTCCAATACTCGCCATCACCGCAGTAACGGTTGTTCCGACGTCCATGCCGATCACGAGGGCAGCGGCTTGGGACAGCGTGATGTTCCCAACACTGACGGCTGTTAATGCCAAGGCGACGCCCGCGCTGGACGAATGCGTAACGAGAGTTATTGCGATCCCGAGTCCGACCAAGACTGCTCGTCCCATCCATGTGTCGGGTGGAAACATGTCTGGAGTGAGAACTTGTTCCATCCCCCGCATGCCGCTTTGCAACGTACCGATGCCCGTGAACAGCAATCCAAATCCGCCGACCGCTGAGCCCATCGGAGCGAGCTTGGAACGCGAAAAAAGCCGCAGCATGGCGCCAACAAATACTAACGGCAAGGCTATGAGACTGAGCTGCAACGTCAACCCAAACAATGCCACCAACCATCCGGTCACCGTCGTCCCAATGTTGGCCCCTAAGATAACGCCCAGCGCTTGAGGGAAAGTCAATAGTCCCGCCCCGACGAATCCAACAGCCATTACCGTTGTTGCCGTCGATGACTGCATGGCCGCCGTCGCGAAGATACCTGTCAGCGCGCCCGTAAGGGGGTTGCGGGTAAATCGAGCTAACAACTTTCTTAGTGACTCGCCCGCTAAACTCTTCAATCCATCGGTCATGACCGACATGCCAAAGATGAACAGCCCAACTCCACCAATAACTTGTAAGACCGAGTTAGACACTGCCCGCTCCGTTCAATCGAATTGCCGTCTTGTTCGACTATTGTAGTACAAACTCGCAAGAGCAGTCGTTAGAAACACTGGGCGTCGGGTTCAAGCATAGTCGGGGAGCAACATAATCTTAAAAGTTGGTTCAAGACGAGCGTAAGTCGCCACGCTGCGGTATGTAGGTTCAATACGTGCGCCAAGGTGTATTTTTGGGGCATGCACTGGAGACCTTGTTTCCCCTCACCCAAGACCTGGTCTGATAAAACGATTTAAGTCGTTGCATATGTTTCTGTTGCGCGCGGCGACGTGTTGGTGGTTTGAATCGATTTGCGATACTGCCGCGACACGCGGCGACGTTTAGATTGATTCGTGTTCGGAAGATTTTTCGCAATCCATTGATTGACTAATTTTACTGGTACATGGCGAAACGCGCTGGTGATTTCTTTGGCGGAGGTGCGATCCAATAAACTTGCCAAGCTTGGTAGCAATGTCGTAAAGCCACCTTTTGAGTGCTGGCCTTCGAATTGCTTATAACCACCGAATACAGACTCGATGATCTCAGTGCTCAGCAATAGTCTTTCGCCCGACTTGATTTTTATCGCCTGCAAACTTACGAACGCGATTGCTTCGTCGGACAACGATTTTCCGAGTTTCGCTTCGGGCAATTTTGCCAGGACTTTCTTGAGTTCTTTGGCTGAGTTCCGACTGACTCCGTTTTCATTGATCCACGTTAGGCTGGCTGAGATTACCTGTTGATATGCATTCCAACGTTCCAGTGGCTTGTCAAAGCCTTTAATCCAGCCAAGCTTCTCCTGAAAACGTTCGGGCGTCACACCATCCACTTTCTGACAATTCGGGTCGCTCGAATACCACAGGATCATCTTTCCCCATTCCAACATTGGTTTGAGGTTCATGAATCGCGCCTTACTCTTACTGCTCGGTGGAGTCAGATGGCTCAATTCTGTTTGTTGGATCGCACATCGAGCCTTGCCTACTTCTGAAACGTAACGCTCAAAGTCCTTATCCTTTTTAAGAACGGCTTCGAGGCGATTGGCGAGGAAGTGCTTGAAGTCGCGGAGTCCAATTGGCTTGGCTTTTCCATGCCAATCGACTAAGTCGATTGCTTCACGAAGCTCTACCGCACCGTCAGCCACAACTGCGCGAGGAGCTCCAAACTTCTTGGCGGTTTCTTCGTATACCCGAGCAACATCCTCGCGTTTCCAACTGGTTCCAGGAATGGAAGCTAATACGTCGAAATCGGATTGTCGAAGCGTTTGGCCAGGAGCGGGTAGATCTTTGGGATCAATGCTTAGTATGAGCAAGACTTTTTCTTGGCCAATTTGATTGGAATGATCAACGATCCAAATTCGTCCATCCGATTTTTTGATTCTCTTGGTGCGAGCGATTCCGAGTCGTTGCATCCAGTTTCGGACAGCTTGCCAAGTCGGAAGACGAACTTTGATCCCAAGCCAATCAAAGAATTCCTTCATTGCGTGAATCGAAGCGCGAAGTCCGACCATACGGGCAATATTCACACACAGCTCTATCAATCGAGGTCCAAACTGATGATGCGGTAGCGGGGGATCGTCTGGCAATTCAATCGAGCGAGTTTCTTGGCTCCGCTGCAGATCTTCGCGAAGTCTATCGCATTCTTGTTTGGAATCATCCAGAGCATTCTGCAGAAAGTCGCGTTCTTTCTCACCGGCCTCGATTTCTTTTCTAAGTTCCAGTGCCTCCCGAAGTCGTTGCTGAGCAACTTCTTTCCAACGATTGCGGGATTCCAAAAGACTTCTTGCAATTGCCGACAATCTACTCTTGCATTGTCCGATATATTCAGTCCAAAATACCATTTCTGTTGCGCTCCTTCGCTCACGGTGACGTGAATTTTTTGTCAGAAGTAGCGCAACAGATTTATTGATTCAAAAGCAAGAGAAACGGGGCAATTTAGCATTCGTTTTATCAGACCACACAAAGGGTGCGATACGTGTCGGCAATTGAGCACGGACGCTTGTTTCAAGACCCAAGTAGCCGTCTTCTTCGCTGAAATAGCTTGCAAATCCGATTCGTTGAGACAACCAGCTTTGATCGTAGTATTCAAAGCCGACGTCAACTCCTCCCAAAGTATTATCCTGTTTGGGGCGATAAAGGGCTCCCCCGCTGGCAT
>JANMNK010000690.1:0-2518 GCA_031373875.1 Pirellulaceae bacterium
TCGATTTCAAACTGCCCGTCGAATACAAGGACGGTCACCCTGTTGTGTTCGATCAGTACAACGCGGCCACCAATTTCAATATCAAGGTGGACATGCCGAAAAACGTTGAAATGATCATTACCAGCGAAGGCGACAACGGCATTTTGTTCGAAGGTACAGAAGGCCGCTTCTTTGTAAATCGTGGAAAGATCACGGGCAAGCCAGTCGAGGATTTGAAGGACAGACCTTTGCCGGAAGGTGCAATCGAGGAAATCTACGGTGGCCCCGTGAGCGAAAATCACACGGCGAACTTTACCGAGGCAATCAAGTCCCGTAAACAACCTATTTCCGATGTTTGGACCCACAATCGCATGCTCGAAATCTGCCACTTGAGCAATATCGCCATGCGACTAAACCGCGAACTCAAATGGGATCCCATCAAGCGCGAAATTGTCGGCGACGAGCAAGCTAATTCATTCCTATCGCGTGAAAATCGCAAGGGCTACGAGATTAACATGTAGTAGAATTTGTACCAATTCACTTTCCAACGAGTGGCCAGGGTTCCAGTGAAAGCAGGCCCTGGCCATTTTTTTCGCCCGGATGTCAACGGCCACGGGATAGAGTTCGCGGTAACGGGTTCGACTAAGGCGTGGCAAGAAGTTTCTGCACGAACTTATCAACTTCGTCATAGTCAAAGTGCTTGCCGGATGACTCGTCGAAACGCTTTACAAGCTTTCCATCGCGTCCGTAGACGTCGACGACAGGAATCGAAGCTGTCCCGAACTTCTTGAGAATTGCATCGGACTCTTCAGTGGCAAGAATGTTGTCAAGTTCGGCGCGTTGCTTTTGCAAAAACTCTCGAACCGATTTTGCGACTTCGTCCAGCGGATCGATGCCTTGGTGATCCAAACTCATGCTGACGCAGGCGACGTCCTTTTCAGAATACTTTTTTCTCAAGGCAACCAGATTGGGAAACCCCTTGACGCACGGAGGGCACCATGTGGCCCACATGTCGACGACGACGATCTTGCTTTGTTTGGATTTCAAGAAGTCTTGGAACTGAGCAAAGTCCATCTCGACCAATGTGACTTTTGCAGACTCAACATTCGGCTGCGAGACAACTGGCTCGTCACTTTTCGAATGATCGATCGACGGATCGGTTGTCGGGGGAGTCGATTCAGGAGAAATGCTGGGAGCACATCCAAGTATGCCCCCAGCAATGATCGACATGAGACATATAAGTTGGCGACGACTGTTTCGCATTCGATCCACCCTCACCAAACTTACAACGCTTCTAGAAAACGATCCGCAACAACTAGTTCAACATTTCTTCAGCAGATTTCGTGATCTTGGCAATTACGTCTTTCTTTAAATCGCTGGCTGCCAAAGCATAGTTTGCGACGACTTTACCGCGATTGTAAACAAGAACCGTTACGTCAACTTTCGAGTTCAGATTGTAATCGGCTGGGCCATTGGCATGTTCTTCCGGAACGACCACTGCGACATGCTTGGCGCCTGATTTCTTAACCAACCAGCCAGCTTTTTCCTTGAGCGTTTCGGAGTCCTTGCCAAGCAGGTTCACAAACGACGCCATCTTCTTGCTTTCATTCTTCGCAACAACTTCATCAAGTTCCGTCATTAGTGCGCTGAGGTTTTCATTCGGGTTTCTTGCGAAAACTGCAACGACAGGACGATTACCAAGTTTGCATCGATAGCACAATTTTTCTCCGGTAGCGACACCGTCATCTTCATTGCCAGCACACTTCTCAACGGTGAAAGCGCCAACATCTTCACCAACTTGAGGACCGCTCTTTACTTCTTCCGATCGCGCGCTGGTCGAAAATACAAAGAGGCCCGCGAGGCTCAGCAAACACAAAAATCGATTCATACCAATCTCCTCACCTTAAGAAAAAACAAAACAATTGCTTCGACGAAAGCGTTTCGCCACGTTCTGCAATACACACTATGGTATGGCTCCCGGTCAAGCGGAGCAATGGTTACAAAGCAATTGCCCAAGAAAGCAATACTCGGTCAGCATCACGTCAAGTCGCCCTAATTTCCCAATCTTCATTTTTTGGCACCGTTGGCCCATAGCTTCGTCGCGGTAATGGCTTGATATCAACCCTTCCAATTCGCGTCCGCCGTTGTGCACATTGATCCATGGCTACGAAATGCGCGAGACGAAATTCCCCGCCCTCTAACAAATCCGCTGTTATTACGATGAACTGAACGCGAGGATATTCAACCTGCAAACTATTTCGCAAGGCAACACAGCGAGGTTTAACACGTGCACAGCATGTTCGAGAGAGACTCGTTTCGTCGTACGATTAGCAATACTCCGTCTGCCCTTTAGTTTTCATCGCTGTGTAGCCTCAAGTTTCTGCTCTCCCGCGGCTTGGCAATATTTCATTTTCTGCTCTGCGATTTGCGCGCAAGAAACGGGTGGAGGCGAAGTGGCTGGGAATGATATAGTTGCGTTAGCTTAAATTATGGGAGGAACGGCGAATGCAATCGGACTACGAAAAAATCAAACAGGCGA
>JANMNK010000696.1:0-2657 GCA_031373875.1 Pirellulaceae bacterium
GCGAATCTTGCGCGTTGTCTTTGGCTTTCCGTACCCGACCAACGACTTTTGGAGGTCGCCCAAGCGGACGGGCTTTCGGCCGAATCGATGCCGGCGGAAATTGACCGTATGCTGAAGGATCCGCGAGCAATGCGAATGATCCACTCGTTTTGCGACCAATGGTTGAACTTGAGATCGTTCAATAAAGTGTCGCCATCCTTGAAACTGTACCCGGAATACAACGACCTGGTGAATTATTATCTTCCGCAGGAGACAGAGGCTTATCTATATCACTTGATCCAAGAGAATTTGCCAGTCAGTTATTTGATTGATTCGAACTTCTCGATTTTGAATCAACGTCTAGCTGAACACTACAACATTGACGGTGTGATTGGCCAGCAAATGCGAAAGGTTTCGCTCCCAGCGGATACTCCGCGCGGTGGCCTGCTGACCATGGGCAGTGTCCTGAAAGTCACGTCGGATGGTTTTCAGACGTCACCCATTTTGCGCGGCGCATGGGTTTCCAGGAGCATCGCCGGCAATACCCTTTCGCCTCCGCCCGAAAGTGTCAAGGCGATCGAACCCAACGCCAACAAGGCGACGACGTTGAAAGAACAGATCGAGCAGCACAAACACAACGCCTCATGCTTTGCCTGTCACAAAAGTATCGATCCGTACGGATTTGCGCTGGAGAGTTTTGATGCAACAGGACAGTGGCGTACGAAGTACCGAGTCGAGACCGCGCATCAAGGAACGTTTTTGTATCGGCTGGAAGGCTACTTCGAGTTGGCCGCAGATGTGGATGCGTCTGGACAAATCGGCGACTCCGAGTTTCATGATATTATTGGTTTGAAGCACTTACTGCTCGACGACCATAAGAAGGTCGCGTACAACTTCGCGAAAAAGTTCTTCGAGTATGCCAACGGATACGAGCCGACGTTAAAACAACGCATCGAGCTCTTCGAAATGATTCCGGATGTGGCCCGAGAGTGCCGACTGAAGGACTTGATCGCTAAGGTTGTCGTCTATTCTTACGATGGAACCAAACCATGACAAACACAAATCGGACGGTGGGCACTGCGAATGACGACCTTGCCAACTCACATAGACGCGACTTCTTGAAACTCGGTGCCGCTCTTCCTCTGGCCCTCCACTCGCTATCACTGAGGGCTGAGGAAAAGAAAAAACTACCGCCTCGCCGCATCATTTTCATCTGCAATTCGCTTGGGTTCTACGCGCCGTACTTCTTCCCGAAGAGTCAGGGCGATCTTGCGACATCTGAGTATCTGAAAGATATGAAGACGGCACAGAAGTTAACAGTCTTTGAGAAAATGTTTCATCCCGGCATGGCGACCAGCAACCACGACTCTGAAAAATCATTTTTAACTGGAACTCCAAACCCGGAATCGTCTAACTTTGTGAACGGCATCTCGCTCGATCAGGTGCTTGCGCGAGAGATGGGAACGGAAACGCGGTTTCCCTTCCTCAGTTTCAGCATTTACAACCGAGGCTGGGGTTGCAGTTGGAACGATCGCGGTGCGGCGATCCCGCCCATGCATGACGAAGAGGCGATTTTTGATTTGCTTTTTGAAGAAGAAGACTTGCGATCAAAACAGGTGCAACTAAAAAACGACTCCAAGATACTCGATTGCCTTCGTCATGACCTCGCCAAGCTGAGAACAGCAAACGGCGAACCAGGGAAACTGGATATGTATACAACCGTCATTCGAGAGCTTGAGGATCAGTTGGAGCACGAAAAGTATTGGCTGAATACAAAGAAGCCGCACGTTGAAAAGTCGCTGAGTTCGGACCGAGAATTCGAGTTCTCGACCAAGGTGCACAACCTGTTCGAACTCGCGAAACTCGCTTTTCGGACCGATTCGACGCGAGTCATCACTTTCTCGATGGATTGGATCTACGGTGCCATTAAAGTTCCTGGTGCAACAGGTGGCTGGCATACGCTTTCGCACCACGGCGGTAATCCCGACGTACTCGCGAGCCTAAGTCGTGTCGAGATCGATATCTTGAGGCACTTCAATCAGTTTCTTTTCGACATGGACCAGATTCCCGAGGGAGATGGAACCCTGCTAGATCATACGACGGTAGTCATGGGGAGTAACTTCGGCAATTCCTCCGACCACATATGCAACAACCTGCCCATCATTGTGGCCGGGGGTGGCTATCGATACCAAGGGCATAAGGTTTTGGACCATCCGACTCCGCTTTGCAACCTGTACTTAGAATTGTTGCATCAGCACAACATTGACGCAGGCAAGTTCGGTAGCAGTCAAAAAGACATGCAAATGCTATAAACAAGCGTGACCGATTTGCCCGCCTTGCTGCGAACTGCCAAGTTTCCGAAAGACGGTGCGTTACGCATGCAATCAGACCATAGATTATCATCCCATGAGAAAGCTCTTGAATCAATGAATCCCATCCCACGCAAAGTTTTTGCTTTAACATTAATCGCGATCGCCGCCATCTTTGCCATGCCGGGCCAAGTCCTCGCGAAAGATAAAACAAAGAAGCAGTCCGCTCCCGACTTTACCAAAGGCGACAAAATCCCCGAGCGCGCGAAGCACGACTGGAATCTCGGTGCCACAGGCGTGCGCGGTTGGATTTATAGTGACAAGATGGTTACGTCCGATGCCCGCCAGATCGCGATCACCGAGGTGGAG
>JANMNK010000713.1:0-7355 GCA_031373875.1 Pirellulaceae bacterium
ATACTCTTCACGCTCAAGCAATTGGTCGACGAGTTTCTCCCGTTTATTTTCAGAAGAGTCGGCGAGGAACGACCTCGCTTCCGAGACGCTAGGCAACCTTCCAATGCAATCCAAGTACGCTCACCTTAGAAACTCTGCATCGTTGCATGGGGGGCTCGGCAGGACATTGAGGCTCTTTAGCTTTTTGTAGACGAGTTCATCAATGAAGTTATTTCGAGGCAGCGAATTAAATGCATCGGGTGGAATGTCACCTTGCCGTGGAATCGCCGTATTCCAAGTCGCGATGACACCCATGTATCGCGCCGTAATGGTCGCTTCGCCGGGAATGTTGCCGGCGCGGATTTGGCCGGTATTCGAGACCGAAACCACTGCAGGTTCGTTCGACAAGTAAGCGCATGTCTTGCTGACATTGCGAACCGAGCCGTCGCTGTAATGCGCCAGAACATTCAAGTCCTCGGTTTGGTTGACGACGAGAGGATGGGCTTGAGGCTCGATTGTAACGCGTTCCAATTTGGGATCGGAGTCCGTCACTCGCGGCGAACCACCTTCGATCCACTCTACCAATTTTTGAAAATCTTCATCGCCTGGAGAAATTCGGATACCGCCACCATGCGGTAACTGGCCAGTCGCCTTTGCAATAATAGGCTTCGATTCGGTGCAGCAGGAAACAAACGGCGTCCGCGAGCTTCTTCGACGATTGCTGCATAATCAAAATCAGCATCAAAGGCCAGAAGAGACAAAGCAAACCCGTTCTGCCCTCGTGATTTTCCGTGACACGGTCCCGAGTTGCATCCCCGTGCTGTCAAAATCGGTTGGATATCGAGCTCGAACTTTAAACTCGCGTTGGAGGCTGGGGTGACTGTATCCGCACCGAATGCGTTTTTTGGGTTTGATGCATAGAACGAGATCGCAATTGCTAGCGCAAAGTAGCTAGGCAGAAAACGAGATTTGCGATTGCAGTCAAGCATCATGGGAATCGTAACGCCGGGAGGGAATGTGGCATGTCAGGCGGGAAACTCAAGTCTATTCCATCAGCCCCCCGTAATCAACACGAGAACTAACGCGGACGTTATGTGCTAGTGCTACTTAAGGGCAAAATATGTTACTTTAAGGACAGTCTACTAATCGTTTCACTTCGGTCCAAAGAACACCCTCGCTCCATGATTGTTGAGATGGTTTATTTAAAGGCAGTTAAATGAAGAATGTCGTATTGTGTTATCCTGTCGAGCCCAAGCATCGCGAGTGGATTCAGGCCGCTGCACCCGACTGCAAGATTATCGATGCGGGGCAAGAGAGGATCGGGCAAGCCATTTTCGAAGCGGACATTTTTGTGGGGCATGCCAAAGTTCCAGTGGATTGGGATTCGGTTGTTCGACAAGGTCGATTGCGATTCATTCAGTCTTCTGCCGCAGGCCTGGATCATTGCTTGGTCCCTGCCGTTATCAATTCCGACATTATCGTGTGCAGTGCCTCGGGGCTGTTTGCAGATCAAGTTGCCGAGCAAGCTTTGGCTTTATTGTTTGGGTTGCTCCGCGGATTGCCAACTTTTTTCCGACAAGCTCAGATTCGCGATTATGTGCGCCGGCCAACTGACGATTTGCATGGCAAACGAATTGGGATCGTTGGCTTGGGTGGAAACGGTCGTCGACTCGCCGACGTACTTGTACCCTTTAACGTCACGGTCGATGCTGTCGATTTTTATCCGGTTCAAAAGCCTGCGTCCGTCCGGAGTTTGGAGCCGCATACGAAGTTACTCGAGTTGGCTCAGCGCACGGACATATTCATCCTTTGTCTTCCGCTAAATAAAGACACGCATCATTGGATTGACGGTAGCGTTTTCCAAGTGATGCCAAAGGGTAGTTATTTGATCAATGTGGCGCGCGGGCAAGTGGTTCGCGAAACCGATTTGATCGAAGCGTTGCGGGCCGGGCATTTGGCCGGCGCTGGGCTCGATGTCGCCGAAGTCGAGCCTTTGCCTAAAGACAGTCCACTGTGGGAATTGCCTAACGTCATTATCACGCCGCACGTGGGAGCTCAATCCGCCCGAAGAGTCGATGACAGTACGCGGTTGGCTTGCGAGAATTTGAGAAGATACTTGGCGGGCGAAAAGCTCTTTAACAAAGTGGACAAACACCTAGGCTTCCCCCACCCCGATGTCCTCTACACCCGTTCGGCTCGCTAATGGCAGCGGCGAGGAAGTGAACTTGGGATTGTGCGAGCCTGAGCCAAATTTCGAGAAATAGGCAATCGCCTAATTCAGCCGCACCCAATCGTTTGCAAAATGCGCTTTGGGCGGAGCCACTCGAGGTTGCACCAGTTGAGGTTCCCAAACTGAGCGGCGAACCAGCTCGAGCATGACGTTCGGATCGAAAGGTTTTGGAATGCAATAAACGCCACCGACAGCATTCAAGCGACCGATCCATTCCGGATTCAAACTCGGGGCAAGAAAAACGATCGGAACGTCGGCGTTGTTGGGTTGCTGATGCAGTTCGCGAGCCATTGCTTCTGCCGCTTCGAGATTGTTATCAATCGATAGCACAAAAAGGTCGAAAGCCGTATTTTCAGTCGCTTTTTTGGCGACAGAAATATCCCTCGACAAAAAACAACGGTAGCCCTGTTTGTGCAATACCGCAGAAATCCCAGTCAACATCATGGGGTCGGACTCGACAACCAGGATCATTGGAGGCTTGGCGGCTTGGTTTTCCATGGCTTTTCCTTACAATCCGACGATTCATTCTTCAGCAGAAAGCTGTTTGAATAGTAAACCATAGGACGCAATTGGAGC
This sequence comes from Pirellulaceae bacterium, assembly GCA_031373875.1. Lineage (GTDB taxonomy): Bacteria > Planctomycetota > Planctomycetia > Pirellulales > Pirellulaceae > JANMGV01. The sequence goes on from JANMNK010000713.1 coordinate 2,786, forward strand.
CAGAGCAATTCCATGACGAACGAAGCCCACGAAACACCAGAAGATATTGGCGTCCACCAAGCCGCACGGCTTGAAAAATTGCACAAAATCGAAGCCTTGGGCATCGATCCATGGGGGCACCGTTTCGACGATCGGCTGTTAGTCGAAGACGTTCGTAAGCTTGAGAATCAAACTCGCTACCGATTGGCCGATGGACGCGACATCGAATTGCCAAAATTGGGCGGTGCGGACGGCGTCGATTTCAAGGCTTGGAAAGCCGAGCAAGGTGCAGGCGAAGAGACGGGGCCGAAGGTTCGGGTTGCAGGGCGAATCGTTTTGATGCGGCCAACGGGCAAGCTTGTGTTTATCAATCTTCGCGATTGGTCCGGCGATATCCAAATCTACATCGGCAAGACTCAGGTTGGTGACGCGAACTTTGAGCTTACCAAGTTGTTCGACTTGGGCGATTTGATCGGCGTCGATGGTCGGCTCGGTCACACCAATACAGGAGAACTCACGGTCTTCGCGGAGAAACTTCACTTCTTGACCAAGACACTGGATCCTCCACCCGAAAAGCACGCTGGTTTGACCGATCCCGAGTTGCGTCAAAGAATGCGCTACGTCGACTTGGTCTACAACGATGGTGTACTTCAGCGGTTCCTCAACCGAACGAAAATCGTACAGTCCGTCCGCAACACGCTGAACAGTAATGGCTTTTGCGAAATCGAAGGACCTACGCTTCACGCAATCGCTGGCGGTGCAGCAGCGAAACCCTTTACGACGCACCACAACACGCTCAACATGCCGTTGTTCTTGCGAATTGCGCTGGAGTTGCATTTAAAGCGGTTGATGGTTGGCGGAATGGAGCGGGTTTACGAATTGGGACGCGTGTATCGAAACGAAGGGATCAGCCCAAAGCACAACCCTGAGTTCACCATGATGGAGTGTTATCAAGCGTACGGCAACTACGAAACCATGATGACGCTGACTGAGCAAATCATCACAAATGCGATCAAGGTCACGGGGCAGGAATATAAAATACACTGGGGTGATCTTGAAATCGATTTCACGCCGCCTTTCCGACGAGTGACGTACACGGACCTGTTCGAAGAACACACCAAACTACGTTTTGACGATGATCCGGCAATTGAGAAATTGGCTCGCAAGCTTGGGTTAGACACCGCAGGTAAACACCCTGACGTGATTAGGAGCGAAGTCTTCGAAGAAACATGCGAGGACAGTTTGCAGAACCCAACTTTCGTGATTGATTATCCGGCCAGCATTTGCCCGCTAACCAAACGCAAGATGGGAAATCCTAATGTCGCCGAGCGATTCGAGCTATTTGTTCAGGGCATGGAAATCGCGAATGCCTATACCGAGTTGAACGACCCCATCCTGCAAGAAACATTATTCAAGACGCAGTTGCAAGGGATGGCGGAAGAGGATTCAATGGCTCGGATGGATACTGACTTCATTCGCGCTTTGCGAAATGGAATGCCGCCAGCAGGTGGTTTGGGAATCGGCATCGATCGCTTGATCATGCTCATTACCAATGCCCGAAGCATACGCGATATTATCCTTTTCCCATTACTGCGGCACGAGACCTGATTGCCGTACGGATGTCCAATGGCTCTTGCGATCGCGCAGTATTAGGTCGAATACTGCATGATCGCGCGAGCGCTCAGTTTGGCCAAAGCACGCGTCCTTTGTTTTTCGTGCGGATGCTGTAGAGGGTGCCGCCACCTGTGATGTAGAGTGTTCTCAGATCAGGGCCCCCGAATGCGCAATTGGTGACTTCGTCCGTCGGAACGGCCACGAAGTCCAGCAGCTTGCCTTGCTGATCCAAGACATAGATGCCTGCCTTTACGGAGGCGTCAGGTTCAAACGGCGGGTTCGAGCGGTTAAGTCCAGCGGCGACGTACAAGTTGCCTTCGCTATCTTGTTTTAGACCATCCGGCCCGCGTCCTTGTTTCCAATCGTAGATTGCTTGCCCGTTGGCAGCTTCAACAGAACCATCGGCCAACAGAGGAAAACGCCAAAGTTTCCTCGCACCCCCGAGGGTGTCATTATTATTGTCCGCAACAAACAAGAACTTGTCGTCAGCAGAAACAAGTACTCCGTTTGCTCGCTCGACTTGACGTCCGAGCACACGCGAAATTTTTCCATCGGTGTCAATTCGGTAAACGCCCTCCACTGTCTTTCCTGTTGGGTCAAGGATCTCCATGTCGTCGCGATTGCCGTAGCGAGGATCGGAAAAGTAGATGCGATTCTTCGAATCGATCGTCAAATCATTCGGGGTGTTGAATCGTTTGCTCTCAAATTTTTCTGCCAATACTTCCAGATTGCCATTTTGATCCAGACGCGTGACACGACGAAGCTTGGGTTCACAACAGACCATTCGTCCTTGCCGATCGAACAGCAAGCCGTTGGTGCATGCTCCTTCGCGGTGAATGCTGGATTTGCCATCGAGACTCAGCCGATGGATGTTGCCGTTGCCACTGGTGAGCACGCCAAGCGTTGGCTCCCAAGCCGGACCCTCGCCACCCGCCCCTTCGCCAGTTTCTTGGCGTAGTTTCGCTCCGTTATCGAACATAGGCCCTTGGGCCAAGGTTGTCCCTGCTAAGCTAACGAGGATAATCAAACCAGTCATCAATTTAGATTGACATGATCGCATGGTAATGTCCTGAAGATAAACAAACGCGATACAATTCGTATGCACAGGAAAAAGAGCTTTTTTTGAGAGAGGTTCATTCGTGGAAATCATTATAGCTGCAGACAGAGCAGAAATGGGTCGATTAGCTGCGGAACTCGCTACTCGTATTCTTGGCGATGCCATTAGGCAGCGAGGTTCGGCGCGATTGATTGTTGCCACCGGGTCCAGCCAGTTCGAAGTGCTTGACGGTTTGGTCGCGTCGAAAGATATCGATTGGACCAAAGTGGATGCGTTTCACTTGGACGAGTACATAGGAATCGACGTCCAGCATCCGGCTTCCTTTTGTCGCTATCTTAAAGAGCGGTTCGTCGATCGCGTTCCTTTGCGATCATTCCATTTTTTGGACGGGACAAAAAACCCCGACATGGTCTGCAAGTTAGCTGGCGAAGCTTTAACAAAAGCCCCGATTGATGTTGCCATGATTGGGATCGGCGAAAATGGTCATCTCGCGTTCAATGACCCACCCGCAGATTTTGAAACGAAGGAACCATACATTCAAGTCGAGCTTGACATACCATGCCGCATGCAGCAAGTCGGCGAGGGCTGGTTTAAGGATTTGGCTGCGGTACCAACGCATGCCATTAGTATGTCGATCCAACAGATACTCCTGTCCAAAAATATTGTTTGCAGTGTGCCTGATGAACGGAAAGCAGATGCTGTCCACCGTGCTTTGAACGGTCCAATCGATCCGCTGCTTCCAGCATCTATCTTGCGAAATCATTCTGCGACAACTCTGCTGCTTGACCAAGCGAGCGCAAAGTTGCTTGATCAGCCGGGTGCGTAATCAGTATGACCGACTACTTTGATTGCCAAGTGAACGGCCATTTAGGCGTGGATTTCAATTCAGACGAAACCACGCTCGAGCAAATTGAAATGGTCTGTCGCCAAACGGCGGCATGGGGCGTGACGGGATTTCTTCCGACGTTAATCACCGACCACGTTGATGCGATGGCGAATCGTCTACGCAAGCTGATTGACATGCGCAGCAAGTCAGCCGCAGTGGCTGCGATGATTCCAGGTTTTCATATCGAGGGGCCATTCATTTCATCCGTCAAAGGCTTTGTCGGGGCGCATCCCGTCCAGCATGCGCGACAAGCATCGATGGAGGATGCCAAGCGGTTGATCGACGCTGGTCAAGGTCTCGTCAAGTTACTTACGCTTGCCCCCGAGTGCGACCCTGACGGCAATGTGACCCGGTGGCTTGTCAAACAAAATATCCGCGTGGCTGCCGGTCATACGGATGTCAGCCTCGATCAATTGCGATCTGCAATTGATTCGGGGTTAACGGGCTTTACGCATCTTGGGAACGGTTGTCCACTGGAGATGCATCGGCACGATAACATCATTCAGCGGGTTTTTCATTTCCGAGATACTTTGTGGGTAAGCTTAATTGCCGATGGTGCTCATCTGCCGAGTTGGGTTTTGAAGAATTTTATTGACATCCTGGGCTTGCAGCGAACGCTGGTTGTAACGGATGCCATCAGTGCCGCAGGACTAGGGCCGGGACGCTACAAACTGGGGGCTCAGGAAGTACTGATCGGCGAAGACGGCGTTCCTCGAAGTGAGGACAATACGCACTTCATCGGTTCTGGAGCGACAATGCCCGCTTGCGACATGCAACTGCAACGAATTGGTTTAAGCGATATTGAACGACATGCTTTGTTAAGTGCAAACCCGCGATCCTTCCTTGGGTTGAATACGTAAGCCTCCAGCCATGAGACGTCGGGAACGACCGCGATCGATTTTGCGTGGCAATTGATCCCTTTGCGGTCTTTGATCGTGCAGGCAAATTTGCGTATTGTTGCTGACACGTTTTCAACAAGGAAGAGACTGATTTTGTGCGATCCTCTTAACTGGTAAATCTTTGCTAACAGGCGT
>JANMNK010000723.1:0-6006 GCA_031373875.1 Pirellulaceae bacterium
GCGAATCTCGCTCGAAGCTTCGTAGATTACTGTGAGAGGTGGTCTCTGTTCGGCCGCCGGCAAGTGCCGATTCTCTTTTAGCCGCCGATAGATGTTCTCGATATCCACGATTGAGTCGTCGACCAAATCTCCGATGGCGACGGCTATACCGCCAAGTGTCATTGTGTTGATTGAAATTTGGAACCAACGCAGAATAAGGAACGTCAGCAAAATCGAAATCGGCATGGCGATCAAGGAACTTAGGCTGGTGCGAAAATTCCACATGAATACAAAGAGAATAACGACAACCCAAATAGCGCCATCGCGAACGGCTTCGATCACGTTATCCACCGCAGCGGTAATGAAATCAGCTTGGCGAAAGATATCGCGGTCGATTATCACTCCAGGCGGCAAGTCTTTTTCTAAGTTGTCGAGCACACTATCGATTTGCGAATTGAGGATGAGCGTGTCTGCCTTGGGTTGCTTTTGGATGGCAAGAATTACTGCGGGGCCACCGCTCCAGGCGTCATCTGTTTTGATCATGACGCTGCCATCGCCGCGTTTAACCGGGCCGCCAAAGCGAACATCCGCGACTTCTTTGATCAGGACCGCTCGTTGACCGCGCCATACGACGGGTGTGTTTGCAATATCGTCCAGTGACAGACTTTGACCACTGATCCGAATGAGTGATTCTTTGGGAGGTCGCACCATCACACCACCGCCTGCAATCACATTGGATTTGGTAGCGGCGGCGGTAAGCTGCTCGAGTGTGATATCTTGTGCTGCTAGCCGCGATGGCGAAGTGATGATTTGATACTGTTTGAGTATGCCACCCATGACCGTCACTTGGGAAACGCCTTCGATGGCATTCAATCGATTGCGAATCGTGAATTCGCCGAGTGTCCGAAGGTCCAGTTGCTGCGATTCTGTCATTTCACCGTCTGCGGCGGGTGTTTCGGATCGCAGACCTAACAACATGATCTCGCCCATGATCGACGAAATCGGAGCCATGACAGGGTTGGCGTCGGCGGGCAGTCGCTCCCTGGCAGTTTGAAGCTTTTCCGAAACGATCTGGCGATCTCGGTAGATGTCGGTTCCCCAATCGAATTCAATCCAAACGATCGACAAGCCTATTCCCGAAGCGGACCGAACACGTTGAACGCCCGTCGCACCGTTCAGCAAATATTCGATCGGCCGAGTCACCAGCACTTCGACTTCTTCGGGCGCTAACCCTGGCGCTTCGGTCATGATCGTGACGGTTGGTCGGTTCAAATCGGGAAAGACATCAAAGGCCATTTCCCGCAACTGTAACGTGCCGTATACGAGAATGAATAAGCTCGCGATTAGGACGAGCCCGCGATTTTTCAGTGATATAGCGATGAGAGCGTTCAGCATGACAACCTGTACTGTTTTACCGTAAAGCTGCATAACCCGACTGGAGAGCAGCCGCACCTTGCACTGCAATTCGCTCGCCTAGTTTCAGGCCGCTGAGAATGGCGCAATTTATGTCGTCGCGCTCCCCAACTTCTACCAGTCGCCGTTCAAAGACGTTCTCTGGACCCTGAACGAATACATAGTTGCGTGTTCCTTCGTGCACGATGGCCTGTTGGGGCACTGAGATTTGCGAAATAGTTTGACCGGTCTCGATCGCGACTCGAACGAGCATGTTGTGTTGGACAGGGAAAGTCGGCATTTCCGTCAGTTCGATCCAGACAGAAACGGCGCGTTCATCAATCCCGACCGAACCACTGCTTCGTGCCACCGTGCCCTTGATAACTTCGCCGCTATTAGCAACAAAACGAACGCGCGCCGGTTGTCCGGTGCGAATGTTGACAAGGTCTCGTTCGGGAATGAACGCTTGTATCCAAGCTTTGCTAAGATCGTGGATCTCAAACAAAGCTTCATCGGGGCGAACATAATGGCCGAGGAACTTGTCAAAATTGATAACGACTCCATCGATGGGAGCTCGAATCGGCAATGCTTCGATCAATTCCCAAGCGCTCGTGAGTTTTGCAAGTTGCTCGTCGCTCAATCCCGCATTCTGCAATTGCCGAATCGCCGTTTCTCTGCGACTGACCAGTTGATTCAAACGGCTTTCGGCTTCGACAAGCTGTCGCTCGGAGACCGAATCGCGCGCCGCCCTGAGGTTTTCGACGGCCGTCTGCTGCAAACCGGACTCAGCACTTGTGCGGAGCAGATCGAGCTGGAGATTCTGAAAGTCTTGGCTGTAGAGAGTTGCGAGGACGTCACCGCGTCGGACTTTTTGGCCACGGTCGACTTGGATATGCTCGATCTTTCCGGCAAGCTGCGATGCCGCAATCGTGCGATTGGTCGGAGGCACGTCGAGCAAGCCGTCAATGGAAATTGTCTTGCCGATCGTCTGCGAGGTTACAGGTTGAACAATTAATCTGATGTCGTCAGCGATAATATCGGAAATGGATAAGATGCCTTTGGCAAAGAAACCTCCCAGCTCATGACTACCTTGAGTGACAACGTTATCGCCTGGAAAAATCTGTCCGCCGTTAACTTCAATCCATCCGCCAAATCGACGTCCAAGGACCACGGGCTGCTTTTGAAACGACGAAGCTCGCTGCGTCTTCTCGACTTCCACTAGGACAAAACGTTCTGCACCATCTCGAATGACGGACGCCATGGGAACGGTTAACTTTTCAGTCAAATCCGTTTCATAAATCATGACTTGGCCCGTCATTCCCGGCAGCAGTCGTGCACCATCAACATTCTTATTCTCGAGACTCGCCCACGCTATACCAAGGTGTGAATCTGGCGATAACGATTGATTGACGACATCGATCACCGCACTAAATTTTTCATTAGGCAAAGCAGTAAAGGACACTTCAACACGTTGTCCTGATTTGACTTTGTCGATGTCTTTTTCAAGCACTCCGATTTGCAACCAGACAGTCGACAAATCTCGCACTTCGAAAAGATGTTCGGTCGTATCGACGACTTTACCGATCGACAGATGCGAATGCGAAACGACACCATTGATCGGACTCGTTAGGGACAACCGCTGTCGACTCGAAACGCGAGGATTCGCGAGAATTTCCGAAACTGACGAATCCGGCAAACGCAATCCTCGCCAGCGAGCGATTGCCGTTTTCAATACAGCTTGATCTCGCGTCATCTTGGACTGAGCTTCGACAAGGCGTATCTTCGGAATCGCCCCGGACTTGCTGGCCGCTTCGGTCGATATGGCAAGTTTCGTCGAAAGATCCAAATCCAGTTGAGCCGTTCTCAAATCCAGTTGCAGTTGATCCAAGTCGGGACTTTCGATTTCTGCGAGAAGTTGCCCGGCGCGGACCATCTGCCCGGGCACCACATGCAGCGCTACGATGCGTCCGGTAAATGGCGAACTCACCAAGGCGTGTTGATTCCAAGGCGACATGAGTTCGCCATACGCCAAGATAGTTTGTGTGACGACTTGCGTTCCAAGTTCCTCGGTCCGCACGTCGAGCGCATCGACTGCGGATTTTGCCAGAGTCATTGATCCGGCTTTGGGATCTACCTCCATCCCTCGCGTCGGCAGCGGTTTGTGTCCTTCGTGGGCGGCCACGGGTTCACAAACAACAAAAGCCAACGCGAGCAAGAGATTTACGACTGTGTTGCGAGCAGAAAATGGCTTCCGCATACTACGCCTTCATTCGATTCAGTAGGCCATTTGGGGAAAAGGAATTTGGACTACAACCATGGGCTACTCAGCGTTGGCATTGTTGGCCTTAAGTTCAGCGACCTGCGCGAGAGTTTCTTTGGGGTTGCGAGTCGCTTTGCCTTTGCATCCGGCGCAACATAGATAGACGGGTTGGCCGTCAAGCATGACTTTGTAAGGCATTCCCATAGTGCCTAGCAACTGCTTAGTCTGCACGGCGCAATATTTTTGCTTGGAGGCTTCTGTTTGCTCGGCTGCCGGTAATTCGGAAATGGCTTTGGCAATAAGCGCTTCTTCGGATTCCGATTGCTGAGCTGTTGACTGCTCGGTAGTCATGTTGGTGTTCGAGGCAGAATCGGCTGATGGAACGCTGGCCGTTTGGGTTGGTTGGCATCCAACGAACAAACACAGGGTGGCGGCTACGGCAATAAATTTCATGGACTGGTTCATTTTGATATCTCGTTTCTCAGTTTTGAAAATAGTTTAAATTCGGTCACAAGCGTTGAATCGCTATTTAACGTAATCGCTTGGGTCTTTGATTTGATCTGGTTGTTCTTTCGCCATGCGAACAAATTCATCGATGCACGGTGGGCAACAGAACTCGTAGTTTTTTCCGTCAATGACCCAAGTGAATTTGGGATTCGCTTTGGTTTGTGTGACAGGGCAAATGCGATCGCCCGGCATCGGATTCATGTTGTGTGCCGACATTGCACCGGCAAATTTTTTACCTGCAGTAATTGAGCCATTTGCTACGATATCCGCTTCGGTGTATTTGCCCCCAGCAGTCAGATATAGCTTTTCGCCTTCGGCATCGGTGACTGCCGGGGGCATATCCGAAGCTTGGCTGAAATGCTTTGTCTTGAATCCGAGCCGAAATCGCTCGTTCTTGATTCGTAGATTGGGAATCGTCACTTCGATAGCTTGTCCAATTAGTTCTTGTGGTAATTGACCAACGAACTGAGAGGTATTGCCTTCGGTGTCGCCTTCCTGCGGCGTGGCCGTCAAGTCCATTGGTTTTGCATCCTGTGTCTCGAGAGCTTTAGCAAACGCTTTGATCGTCTGGGACTCGATTTCCTGAATGCGCGTTTCGTCTTTGCCAAGCGTGAACATACGGACTGTTCCGTTGGCCTCTACGACAAATTCCGCGTGATAGCTGTCGGAACCAATTTCTACAATCATGCCACCATGGCCACCGTCTGCATGCTCGTGGTCCGATCCATCTTCATGACCATCTGCATCTGTATTTGCTTTTGATGTGGCGGATTTGCCGTCGCTACTCTTATGCGGTTGCGAATGAGAACTTTTCGGCGATTCGCTGGTCGCTACCGGAGTCTCCGAGTTTTTGCATCCGACGAGCAGCAACGAAGTTGCAAGCGTCGTAGCCAGCAGGGCGACAAAGCTGATTTTCTTGATTTGCTGGGGCAATGTGTACCGCAGTTGTTTCATATTTTGATCCATTATTCAATTCCTATTTGATTTGAGGTGAAGGGTATTTTCATGACGCGTGTTGGGAAATAAAGCTAAGCTCTCATTCCGGACACCATCCGCATTGTTGCGAGTTTGCATGTCGACTGAGAATTCCAGCTCAACGAACTATGCGAATATCTGTAGACAAGAGTAGCATTCCAAGAAAAAAATCCTGGAACATGAGTCGGGCGCAAATTTCAGTTCAAGCCCGCTGGTAGAGATCGATTAGCCAAGTCGCGGCCATTCGATGCAAAAGAACTTTATTTCAAGAGCTCAACAAATCCAAACGCATTTTGTGCGCTGAATCTGGAGTCCGTAAAGCAGAGAAAACGAATGGGGCCCCCGAACGCCTTCGCAAAATCGACTTTGCGCATCTTGATGGACGAATAGCTGTAATTCGAGTTCCGAGGTGGATAGGAACAGCTTTTCGAGATTCGTGTTCCGCGATGTCGACTCGACGTATTTCGGATTGATGAAATCCGATTTCTTGCAATGGCATGGCAAGTCGGACCGTTGAGGCTGCGAATCCGTGTCTGCGTCAATGGATAACTGTTGACAGCAACATGATCGTACAGGGGTTTTATCGCTATTCGTCGCGTATGCAGCAAGTGCGCGGACCGAACAACAGCACGTTGACTGTCCGATCAATAACGCAAATACCAATACGATTCGAAACGATAACGGCCACATAACTTTCCAATTTCTCCCTTTCGTAAGACTCACTACATTGTACGTCTTAGCTGGACCAAGGGAAATAGACATTTTTTCATCGCCGAGTTTGGTTTTGCAACATGAACGTACGGGGTCTGCTCTTACGTTAACGTTGAATTTGGGGGATTCGGAACAAATTGCGTCCTGATCGAGCTTAAAAGGATGGGCGAGCGAAATTGCGG
>JANMNK010000766.1:0-2411 GCA_031373875.1 Pirellulaceae bacterium
AGTTGATAGACGAATTTTTGCTTGACCGAGAAGTGGCAAAGTTTGAGGACCTATGGCAACAAGGTCGACTGAACACATTTGAGAAAATTCTACTTGCTAACCGACTCCAAACAACCAAGCCTGGAGTGCGTAAATGGATCAAGGACGCGGTTGACGCGAACAAGATTAGTCCAGCGCTTTGGACTAACAAATTCCAAATCGCGCTGGCCGGCTCTGCACTCAACCTTGATCAAAGCCGGTTAGGTAATTCTTTTGGAGATCAGCAACGTAATGCGTGGAGTGTTCAAGCGCGGGAATGGGATGAAAACACAGAGGACTCGGCAGTTCAACTTCAACTGCATGGACGTTCCAATGGTATTGATCCAAAACGAAGCGATGCGCCTCAGGCCGAGGGGGAAGTGAAGGAAGAGATGGCGGGGAGGGTAGTTGAAGATCGTAGTGTCGATTTCTTCTTCGACATGAGAACTAAGGAGTCTGATCCTGCGGAAAACAAACCTGGCAAGATCGATGATGCGACGAGATTGCTTTCGCGCAGTGCAAGAGGCAGAACGAGTTTAGGTCGGGTCATGCTGTTTCAGTCCCTTGATTCGACTCGTGAATGGGCCGAAACTCAATTCCGTCGAATTAACTTGGGCGAGCAAATAGCTTCTCTTGTAACACCTAGCCCCATGTGGCAGCAGCTTGCCCAGCGTGATTCCTTGGCCGAGTTTTTGTCCAATGAATTGCACCTGTCCAATAACACGTTGACTGAGGCGTTGTTGGCGTTGGCCGTTCTCGACTTGCCGTTTGAAGCTCCGCAACTAAAGCTTGGTGTTGAGGAAGGCCGGTTGGTTCTCACATGCCCCAGTCGCTGTGTTGTGTTCGTCGAATCGATTGACGAATCCAAATCCGCAGCCGAATCCGACAAGGTCCTGATCGGCCAAGATATTTACTTGGTATCTCCTACACCGGACGTCGATCCTCAAAAGTCGATTTCGCCAGATACGCTTGTTCGCGGCACGGCTTATCAAGCAAGCGTCATTGTGACTAACCCGAGTAGTGCTACCAGGATGGTCTCTGTCCTGACGCAAATCCCCCAAGGCGCGATCGCATTGGCAGGTGGCAAAATCGTTCAATCGCAAGTATTGAACTTGGCCGCCTACAGCACTCAACAAGTTCAGTATTCATTCTACTTCCCGTCCGCGGGCGAATTTACCTTCTATGGTGCGCAAGCTTCGATCGAGGGAGTTCATGCAGCGTCGACCGCGTTCACCAAGATCCGCGTTTTGGATCAGCCCGAAACATTGGACAAAGATGCTTGGGGATACGTTGCACTTTGGGGAACCAACGATCAAGTGCTTGAGTTTCTTCGCTCGCACAACACGCAGCTGCTCAACTTGGAACTGATTGCGTTTCGTTTGCAAGATAAATCGTTCTTTGAAAAATGCCTTGCCGAGCTCGATTCGCAAGGAGTATTTAATCCGACCTTGTGGGCTTACAGCGTACGACACAATGACACGAACCGGATCAGCCAGTTTCTTTCGCATAACGCGGCGATCGTCGAGCGAATTGGCCCCATCGTGGATTCGCCATTGGTAAAGATCGATTCAGCGGACCGGTACGATTACGAGCATCTCGACTATCGTCCACTCGTTATCGCACGCAGCCACCAGTTGGTCGCGAAACGCACGATTCTAAACGAGAGAATGGCGGCTCAGTACGACAAGCTTTTGGAACGCATCGTGTATCAAGCGGCGTTAACGCCAACAGATGAGATGTCCGTAACTTACTACATGCTGATTCAGAACAGGATCGATGAAGCGTTAGCGCATTTCGATACGGTAGATGCCAAAGCGTTGCAAACACAGTTGCAATATGATTATTTCGACGCTTATTTGGATTTCTATCGGGGCCGATACGATCGAGCTGCTCAGATTGCAGCACGTTATTCAGAATATGCCGTCCCGCGATGGCGTGACATGTTCTCTCAGGTAAGCCTGCAAGTTGCACAGCACACAGCAATGCTGAACGGTACCGAACCGCCAGCGATAGACGCAGTTGCAAGCGATGTGACTGACCCCATTCAACGAATGTTGTTGGACATGCGTCAGTCGCAGCAAGCGAGTTTGGCTGGTGATGCTCCGGCTATCGAGCTTAAGTTGACCGGGGGCAAGTTAACGTTGAACCATCAAAACGTAAAGGAAGTTGACGTTCGATATTACCTGATGGATATCGAGTTGCTTTTCAGTCGCAATCCGTTCGTTCAGCAGGATGGGGAATCGCTAGTGTCGATTCAGCCGAACCAGAGCAAGAGGTTTGAATTGAAAGAGATGCGCGGTGTGCAATCGATCGAGATTCCTACCGATTTGGCGAATCGCAATTTGCTTGTCGAAGTTTCTGCTGGTGGACTTTCGCAAAGCCGAGTTCTGTAT
>JANMNK010000824.1:0-5161 GCA_031373875.1 Pirellulaceae bacterium
GACCAATTCTGCTTAGATATTCCCATTTTCGCTCATAGACCGCTCGCACTGAATAGAAAATGTTCAAAAAAATTTCAGATTGTTGCGTCGTGAGATCGCGTCTGCTTGCGATTAGCAGATTAGGCAGGTTGTTCATGCCCAATCGTCTGATAAAGACCACATGATATATCCCTTCGTTTTGCACCAGGACCCAAAACCATGTTGAATTCTCTGATTAAACGGTTTACCCACTGTTTTGCCACTTCTGCAGCAAGTCGCCTGTCGAACTCGGCAAAAACTATCCACCGTCGGAGAGAAATGCCAGGGCGACGGAAACAAATAGGAAGAGTGCTTCGGACCGAGCACCTCGAGGGACGTGCCTTGATGGCTGCGGGAGTGCTCGATACTTCGCTGAATGGAACGGGCTGGGTCGAAGACGGCGGCCCGACGGCCAACTATGACGTCATGAACGCCGCTGGAATTTTTAGCAATGACAAAATCGTTTTGGGCGGCGTTTCCTGGAACACTTCTGTGGCAGGGCAACCTCGCCATGCAACCCTAGCAAAGTACGATGCGAACGGGGCAATTGACACCACGTTTGGAGCGGGAGGCACGCTAGTACTTTCGTATGGTCAAAATAGTGCAGGAAAACCGGTCAGCTATTTTTATGACGTTGGAATCGATCATCAGCAACGAATTGTCGCGGTCGGTAAAACTTATTCAGGGGATAATGCTCTTTCGATGGTCGCTCGATTCGATTCAAACGGAGTGATCGACACAACCTTTGGAACAAATGGCGTTGTATATATAGACACAGTAGGAGTCAACGGTACGGCCAACGCGGTCGCGATCGACAGCCAGGATCGGATTGCCGTTGTAGGAGGAGATTATGATCCTAATGATCACTTTTACTCGTGGGTTACTCGATTGTCATCCACAGGGTCAGTAGATTGGACGGAGGTAATCCCACATTCCGAGGCGGCCCTGAATGTTGCGATCGGCCCCGGGAACAAGGTGGTATTAACAGGAAAGTACTATGTGAATTACCCGACATGGACGAGTAAAGATCCCTTTGTCGCCCGATTCAATTCCGATGGGACTTGGGACACGGGGTTTGGTGGAACGGGTTTTGTGAGCGGTGACAAAGACGAAACCTATCGCGGCATTGCCGTTGATAGCTTTGGGCGCGTAGTTGTAACTGGCGACGCTCAATTTAACGTTTCGACGGGTGGGCGCGATGTTCGCGTTGCTAGATTGACCAACACTGGCGTATTCGATTCGACCTTTGACGGCGACGGAAGATTAACGGCCGTCTATCCAGGTCATGGTGGATGGGGTGGAGGAACCGGAAAGGATGTTTCCATCGGGGCAAATGGAAAAATTACAATTGCTGGAAATGTAAGTGATGGAGGAGTCAACCATCCGGGACTGTTGCGATTCCTAAGCAATGGCGCTCCTGATATGTCTATGGGTGACGGAGGCGGCTGGTTGGTATCCCCAACGCACGCCGTGTCCACCATGCTCATCGATAGCCAAAGCCGAATTATTCTAACGGGCCAGAAAGTGGGAGAGGGATTTGCCCACTCTCGCTATTTGCCGACGAACGTCGTGCCGAGCCTCTCCGGAATTGGGGCTACCAGCAGCTATACCGAAAATGCGATTCCGACGTTCATCTCCGCAGCAGGAACAATCGCTGACCCTGACAACGTTAATTTCAAGCGAGGCAGGTTGACCGTTCGCATTAGTTCGGGAGCATCATCGAATGATCGACTCACCATTCAAAACCTCGGAGAGATTGTGACCAATGGAAATCAGGTTAGCTATCAAGGCTGGCCAATTGGCACGAAGTCCGGCGGGGTTGGTTCGGCCCCATTGGTGATCAACCTGACAACAAACAACGCAACTGTTGCGGCGACCCAAGCGCTCTTGAGAGCGGTTACTTTTCAAACTCTAGGAGACGTGCCGGCTGTAAATGATCGGGTCGTTACCGTGCTACTGAATGATGGGAACCTTGGAACGAGCACTGCCGCAACCGTTACGATGAGCGTCGTGGCCGTCAATGACAGACCGGTTCTGGGCGGAATAGGTCCAGCGATCAATTACACCGAAAACGATTTGCCGACGCCCGTTGCACCGACCGGCACGGTTTTCGATGTTGATTCGCCAAATTTTGACGGCGGTAAGCTGACCGCCCGAATTAGCCTCGGCGCGAAAGCAGAGGATCGACTAAGCATTCAAAATTCGGGACCGATTTCGGTGCTAGGAAATCAAGTTCGTTATAACGGTGTGAGCTTGGGTGTTTTCTCTGGCGGCACAGGCGCCACACCGTTAGTCATCAATCTAAACTCAACTGCGGATTCGGTGAAAACGCAAACTTTGCTTAATAACGTCGTGTATGCAAACGTGTCGGAAAACCCCTTCACATCATCTCGCACTTTTTGGGTTCAGCTAGATGATGGAGATGGTTCGGTTAGTGCTGCATTGACCAAATCGATTCAAGTGACTGCCGTCAATGATGGGCCAGTTCTAGGTGGTATTGGCGGCACTGCTTCATATACGCAAAACTCGTCCGGGATTTACGTATCGAATTCTGCGACCGTCTTGGACGTCGACAGTACGAATTTCGATACAGGGAAACTGACGGTGGAAATTACAGCGGGAGCAGACGCGAGCAATCGGCTTGAGCTAGGCGGCACGATTTTTACAATTGATGGGAGCAACAACATCATTCGTTCGGGGCAAACAATTGGCTCCGTAACATCGAATGGAGTGGGGCTTACTAAACTCGAAATCACATTCAATGCCAACGCGACGGCCAGTATCGTTCAACAGTTAGTTCGAGCAATTCGGTTTAAGACTTTGGGCGGAACGAGCACGGTTCAACGGAATTTAGCTTTCACGTTGACCGATGGCGACGGCGGTACCAGCTCGACTCTGAATAAGACAGTTGATGTTTCTTGATCTCGGAAGATCGCCGTAGCAAAAGGTTAACGTAGATCCCGCCTATCAAGCGTGAGCGACGTGAATCGCAGTTTTTCACAGTCCTGTGGTCGCGTTGAAATCGCATTGTGAATTTGTGCTAAGATAACTGGACCATTCCCACTATCTTGACGCGGATTGACGACTGATGAATTGTGCAGAGTGCAGTCTCGACCTGAAAGACGCAACCTTGTTGAAGGACGGCGGTTGCCAGTGCCCGGTTTGCGGCCATTTAAATTATGAGCCTTCGCATGGCGAAGAAGAAACGGCCACCTTCACAGCCAGTAGTCCACTGGGACCTAGTCTTCAGGGTCGGTTTGAAATAAAGAAAGTCGCGGGGCGGGGATCCTACGGTATCGTATACCGTGCTTGGGATAAGAAGCTGCAACGGTTTGTAGCAGTAAAAGTTCCTTTGGGCAAATTGCAGGACTCGGAATTGTTTTTGCGAGAAGCCCGTGCGGCAAGTCATTTGCGGCATCGAAATATCGTTACCATTTTTGACATCATTTCTGCCAACGGCCACTCATGCATCATCAGTGATTTTATCGAAGGCATCAGCATGCGTGCGTGGTTGGAACGCAACCCGCTATCATACGAAGTCGCTTGCAAATTGATGATCGTCATAGCGCGTGCTATTGAGTACGCGCATTCTATGGGTGTTGTCCATCGCGATATCAAGCCTGGAAATATCGTCATTTCTACCGACAACGAGCCCCATATCCTCGACTTCGGTCTATCGCACAGTCGCTCTCGAAATTTGGAACCGATAGCAAAGGAGGGCCAACCAATTGGCACGCCAGCGTTTATGGCACCCGAGCAAGTTCGCGGTGACATCCAGCACGTAGGACCCCAAACCGACTGCTATGCACTGGGTGTTATTCTGTTTCAGATGTTGACGCGAAGACTTCCGTTTTACGGTGAGTCAAAAGTTATCTACGAATCGATACTAAATGCCGCGCCGCCGGATCTTGCGGTGCTACTACCGAGTATTCCGCCGAGCTTGAATGCGATTGTCCATAAAGCACTTGAGAAGTTGCCCGAAAAACGATTTCAAAACGCGGGGGAGTTTGCAGACGAACTCGAACGATTCGTGCGAGGTGAACGAGTCCATTGCTACTCGGGCTTTGATGCGCGGCATGCCAAGAAAGTTCTTCGTCGAAACGTACTAGGCTTAGCGACGGTTGGACTAGCGAGCGGATTAGGGGGTTCTCTTTTTTGGATTTATCGCACGCGGAAGTCCGATCTGCCCGTTCGGAACGTCCAGGTTGCGTGCAATCGTACCACTGCCAAGTTGTATTGGTCGTTGATTGACAGCGCTACGGGAAATGCCGTGGAACGTGAACCGATACAGACTGCGGCGAACGGCAAATTTGATTTTCGTCCAGGCTTTTATAGAGTCGTGGTTCGCGATGGCGACGACCAGTGCGAGTATTTCCGAACGGTTCCTAAACCAAGTGACATGCCCCGGCTCGATATTGACGGGATTCAACCCAATCATTTGTTTTGGCGAATACGTGCGGGGCAAGTTGAGTTGCCTATGTTTAGTTTTGTTCCCTCGAAGATGGTGCAAACCGGCATGGTGTTCTTCACAAGCGGAAACCTTACCACGCCAACTGACCTGGGCTTGGCATTGGGAGGAAAAACGCTCTCGATAAGGACTTTTCTTATGGACATTAGGGAAGTTACCTTTGGTGACATGCGAGAGCAATTTCCGCAGTTGAGAATTGGCAGCGACCAGCCAGATAGTGCCGTAGCCAATCGGATGACGTTTGACATGGCACTTGCGTATGCGGAAACGGTTGGAAAGTCATTGCCAACGGTTTGGGAATATGTCTGGGCAGCCACGAACCAAGCGACAACAAGATTCCCGTGGGGCGATGACGCTAGTCTTGCAGAGGAGTACTGGATCAAACGGAACAACTCCGAAGAGAATAAACAGGAATCGACGACCGATTTCGATCAAACTCAGTCGACGCCTGCTGTTCGCGGACTTTATTCATCCGTGGGCGAATGGACAGAGAGCCCAGCGCCCGTTTTGCCAAAAATGGGATCGCAACAGTTTATTTCGCCCACCAACGGTGGTAACTTGTTGTTGGAGCGAGCCGTTGTGGGGATGCCTCACGAAATACTTCGGGATGAACTGCCAAAAAAGTTCCGCCCCGATTTTTTTGAGTACCGTACTGTTAACTTCGCGTCTCGCCAC
>JANMNK010000860.1:0-3612 GCA_031373875.1 Pirellulaceae bacterium
CGACTTGAGAAAACATGTCAAAGATTCGCGGTAAAGCATCCGGTGGTATTCCGATGCCATTATCGTGCACTTGAACGACAACTTCGTTTCCCTCCAGTCCCGCTCGCACCTCAATTTGGCCGCCGGGGTCTGTATATTTTGCGGCATTATTGATCAGGTTCGAAAAAACTTGCGCAAGCCGAACGGCGTCGGCTTCCAACATAATTGGTTCCTCCGTCAATTCGACGGTAAGGGTATGACCAGCTTTTTCGATCAGAGGCCGACTGGTTTCAATCGCATTGCGAACAACGGTCGCTAGCTCGATATATTGTTTCCGCAACTCCAACTTATTGCGAGTAATTCGACTGACGTCGAGCAGATCATCGACTAGGCGCACCATCTGATTAAGCTGGCGTTCCATCATGGTGCGAGCCTCGGACACGGATGGGTCTTCGGAACCGACCAAGCACATGACCTGTAGACCGTTGCGAATAGGGGCTAACGGGTTTCGCAATTCGTGTGCTAACATCGCTAAAAACTCGTCTTTGCGTCGGTCCGCATCGCGAAGTTCTCGATAGAGCTGCGCGTTTTCAATTGCGATTGCCGATCGGCTTGCCAAGTCCTGAGCAACGGCGAGATCGGTTTCGTCGTAGCAGTGCCCTGACTCAGCAGCGACAAAAGCAAGGACACCAATCGTCTTGCCGCGAACTTTTAACGGGACGCCCATGTACGACTTCAAGCCGAGCTGGAGCATGATTTCGAGATACTCAGGATCCTTTATTGACTGCACGAGCATTTCGTCCGTGATTACGGAAACAAGCTCGGACTGTCCGGTCCGGAGGATATTCCAAACACCCTGGGGTGCAGTTGGGTCCGGTGGGAATCGGCGATTGACATCATGCGCCAGTTCGATCTTGGCAGGATCGATGTGCGCTACTGCAACGCGTCTCAAAGATCCGTCGGGCTCCAGCATGTCGATGCTCGCCCAGTCTGCAAAATAGGGTACGGATAGAGAGGCAACTTTTTGAAGTGTACTGTCGAAATCGACGAGTACGGCTAGCATCGCACTTGCTTCCGCCAAGAATCGAGCTGTCTTTTCGATTCGTTTTTGCGATGTAATATCCATGCCGATTCCAATCATTCGAATTGGGCGTCCGTTCTTGTCGAGGTAGGCTTGGCCTTTGCCCGCGATCCAATGGATACTTCCATTTGACCAAATGTTGCGAAACTCGACTTCAAAAATGTCTCCATGCTGGAGCGCATGACTAATCGCCCCTTGCACGTTTTCCCGATCATCGGGATGGATCAGTTCTTGGAAATGGACAAATGTCCCGCCGAAGGTCCCTGGGGCGAGTCCGTGAAGTGGCTCAAGGCTATCGGACCAATTCAACTCGTTGGTGACAACATCCCAATCCCAAACACCCATTCGACCAGCTTCGAGCGCCATCCGTAGTCGCTCTTCGCTTTCGGCAAGCGCACCGCGCGTTTCTCGAATTTCTGTGACATCGGTATTGGTTCCGAACCAATACAAAATTCTGCTATCGTCATCGCGGAGCGGATTCACTCGAGTCAGGAATTGGCGATAGCGGCCATCGGCTCCTCGAATGGAATAAACCATGTCAAAGACCTCGCCGGAGGCCAAGCAAGTTTTCCAGCGTTCGAGTACATCCGGCAACTCATCTGGGGCTATCCAACGCATCCACCCCCAACCAAAAACGTCCTCAGCGTTGCTAGCTGTATAGTCGTACCAACGGCGGTTGTACCAGAAGATCAAGCCATCTGGCCTCGCCATCCAGGCTAGTTGGGGGATCGTGTCGGCCATGAGTCGTAGTTTGGCTTCGCTTTCCATCAAAGCGGCATTCGCACGCGCGAGTTCTTGCGTTCGCTGCTCGACACGATTCTCCAAATCGGAGTGCGCTTTGGCCAATGCTTCCTCGGCTGCTTGGCGGGCCGTGATGTCATGCATCGATACGACAGCCCCTAGTTTTTGACCTTGCGCATCAAATATCGCTTGGCCACTTACAAGCACTCGTTTGGGTAATTGACCATCGGGCTTTATTACCATCTCCGCATTGACGATTCGTTCACCCTGGTATGCACGATAAAGGGGCACATCTTCCATGCTCATCGGCGTAACGCCGTCAGGCTTGAAGAGTTTATATTGTGCCGCCCACAAATCGGGAGATAGGTTTTCTTCGGCGATTCCATGCAATTCGCGTGTCACTCCATTGAAGAGTGTCAACTTGCCTTCTGCGTCGCACGCGACTACACCGGTTTGCACGTTTTCAAGAAGCGTTTGCAAAAACTCTTTACCTCGCATTAATTCCGAGGTCCGTTCTGCTATTCGGAATTCCAAATCACGGTGTGCAGTGCGGAGCTCATATTCAGCTTTCTTGCGCGCGGTGATGTCCTCGTGTACAATGACGACTTCTTGAACTTGACCATTCGCATCCTTCAGAGGATAGAGAACGGCCGACACCCATTTTTCGGAAGCCGTCGGGGGCACGCCGTCGAGCGGCGTTTGCTTGGGATCGTAGCAGATAGCCGGTATGTGTGAAATTTCGCCTTCAAATCCTTTACGAATGAACGGCATAACGCTCTTTGCGAGGAGTTGTGCGTCCTCCAATATGTTGTAGGACTTCACTTGTTCAGAATGGATTCCCCAAAGTTCTTCCCAAGCTCGATTGACGCTCAAGGTTCTGCCATCGGGGGAAAAGATTTGAATGCTAAATGGAGCCTGTTCCATCAATCCGCGGAATCGGAATTCACTGTTCCGCAAAGCGATCATCGCCTGCTGACGCTTAATGAACTGGCCAATCTGACTCGACATTGTCGTCATCATTTCCAGTAGATCAACATCAGGCGAATGCATTTGCTTTGTGAAGAATTCGATGACGCCCATGATTTCACCGTCAATCACAACGGGGCATGCAAAGGCGCTTCGAAGACCATTTTCTTTGGCGGAGTTGATGCGAAGGAAATTTGAATCGCTAAAAACATCGATTATCCAATCCGCAGTTCAGTTGCGCCAGACCCGCCCCGGCAAACCTTGCCCCAGTTTGAATTCCGTGCTCGTGCAGTCCTGAGCGAATTTGGTCAAATTAGTTGTCGAGGTGAACCATCCATCGACAAATTGCAAGCGACTTGACACGGAGTCCACAGCCCAAAAACAACCAACATCCCAACCCAAGTTTTCGCAAACGGCGCCCAGGACAGACCTAATGCCATACTGAGAACCAGTGGCTTGATTCAACACATTGGTTACTGCAAGTCGAATGTTGCGATGACGTTCCAACCGCTTCTGCTCGGTGATGTCTCTCAAATACGCCGTAAAGACAGGCGGACCTTCCATTGGAATACGAGTTATGGCTAATTCGACGGGAAATTCTTGGCCGTCCGCTCGCATTGCGGACAATTCAAGCCGTTTGCTTAGAACGGGCCCTTCGCCGGTAGCAAGATAGTGGGCCATGCCACGGCGATGCTGCTCGCGAAATGCCGGCGGGATGATGAGTGCTGCAAGCTCTTTTCCTAAAACTTCGTCGCGCTTGTATCCGAATGTTTTTTCTGCGGCAGGATTAAACTCAATGACCTGCCCCAAATCATCCATCGAAATAATACAATCCAGCGCCGTCT
>JANMNK010000903.1:0-2100 GCA_031373875.1 Pirellulaceae bacterium
TGTAGTCAGTCCCAAGTCACGCGATATATTTGGACTGAGGTACATTTCGCCAAAGAACGCTTCGGCTGCCAATTTTTCTGGGACGCTTGGTGAACAAGATCCATCAATTCACTTTGTGAAATTCGCGAGTGACGGTTCAAGTTTATTCACGGTAAACGCCAGTCGTCGCGTTGATTGTTTTGACATTCGATCGGATCCGCCAGCGAAACTATGGGGTAGTGAGTGTTTTGCGATCAACACTCCTCGTCGAGGCGTTCTGGAATCCCTAGAAGAAAAACTTCCTAAGGAACTGTTCGAGACGATGCCAGTACAGTTCCACCATCCAGCCGCTTTGGTGCAAAGTTTAAAAGAAGGAAACCGATTACTAACCATGGGATGCGATTCTTGCATCGCGATTTGGGATCTCGAGTTAGCTCAACAAACTGGCATTACTGTCAGCGATTGCAATTTGGGGCCGCTTCCGAGTTGTACTATTTCGCCGCCGCAATCTCGTCGACTTTGGGCTGTGGATCGCACGGGCAACCTTCGAGTTATTGACTTGAAAAGCCAAGCGGTGATAGCAACGATTTTTGCCCATCCGGCTGGCGGCCAGGAAGTGATTGCGATTGGGTCGAATGGCGTTGTCGCGACAATAGGCAATGACCGCCATATTCGGTTTTGGCTCTTGGATCAAGAAACGATTCGGGAAGCGAAACCGAGCAGGGAACATGAGACCGATTTTTGTAGTATTGCATCGGACGACAATGGTAAATGGATAGCAGCGACAGACAAAGGCGGATATTTGAATATTTGGGAATGCGATACTTGGACGAGAGTATATCGGAAAAAGTTTGTCGACGATAAACCTGACGGAACTAGCCCAACGCTGACGGGACAAATTGCCTTTGCTCCCTCCGGAAAAAAAGTAGCTGCGTTTGGTCCAGGCCAAGCTTCTCTCGTCGTGGACTTGATGGACTGGAAAGAGTCGATCAATCCGTTGTCGATCTCTGGCAAAGGTGGAACAGCTTTGGCGTGGAGTCCCGTCAATGAAAAATTAATGTTACTTGTGGATGACTTTTTTCGCATCGTGTTGGTCGGCTCCCCCGAAGCACGACCGACCGTTTGGAGTCCTTTCACGACGATTTCGAAGAAAGCACGTTTTATTGCTTCCACTCCCGACAAAAGACGATTTGCAGTATTGGTAGAAGGAGGACAAATCGGATTTGTTGATACGCGTTTTGTTGAGTTGATGCATCTCGCTCAATCAACAAATCGACGCGACCGACAAATCTTGTTCGATGCAGCGAATTCTGACTTACTGGTAGTTGGTGACGATGGCAGTTTTGAGACCTGGAACACGTTTGATAAGACACCTTCCGAGATCGACTCAATAGTCAACAATTCATCGAATCCATGGAAAATCTCGGAGCTGCCTCATGAAAAGTTAACTGGCAGGAGAGCCAACTTGAACTCCATTTGGCATTCGGCGATCGACAAACGAGGCAAACTCTGCGCGGCGAAGCCGAATTCAAGCGGTACAAACAAGATTGAGTTCTTTCGTGAAACCGAGAATGGTGACACACGTGAAACCATCGAACTCCATTCCGAATTATTACAATCGGGCAATTCAATTGAAAAAATAAGCCTCCAGGTCGCGCATGATAATCGAGTATGGATAGCAGTTCGCGTGCGAACGAATATTCCCGCAAGTCACGACGGGCGTTTGCTTGTCGGCACAAAGAACGAAAGAGGGATTTGGGAGTTCAACAAAGTCTTTGACGGAGATAACGCAGGTTTCACTCCGCATCTTGTGTTTGACAACCGAGGACAGCCCAAAGGCGTTTTCCATGTACGTTACAACAACAACATCCTCTACGAACCGGCAAAATCTTGGGGACATTCTAAACGCGATTGCAAAATTGTTGGGGCCTTCGGTGACGGACTAGGTTTGGTCGGTTTAGCCGATACAACGTCGGACATAACGCATTTATTTTATAGAAGCAATCGATTCAACTCGGACCCTGGTACTCAAGCGACCTATGCGATATGGAATAATAAAACGGAATCGATCGAATACAGCATGTTTCAACCACAAATGGTTCCTACGGCACTAGCAAAATC
>JANMNK010000966.1:0-2172 GCA_031373875.1 Pirellulaceae bacterium
GGAGCGACTCCAACGACCGTGGAATCCGCTCAATTATCGCTAACCCACGCGAAATCGGAATTGTCAGTCGCAGAATTGTCACTGGAAGTTTCTCGCGCCGAGCTCGCGAGCGTCGAGGGACGAGCAGCGGCAATGCGAGCCGCTTGGATTGCTGCGAGTGCAGCTTCATCGGATGAAGCCGAAAAAGCCACAGCCAGTGGAGCAAAAACGATTGCAATCAAGTCCGAACGAATTCTCGCCGTCGCAAGAGGAAAGCAAAACGTTGCCGCCGTTGAGCTACGACTGCTTCGGGCAACTGTCGATCAAAAGACTGCGGTTGAAGGCGAATTGAATACGGCACGCGAAGCACTAAGCAAAGCAGAACAATTAGCCGCAAGCGAAATAAAACCCGATGATACTTTTTCTGCTTTGTATGGAGCAAAATGGACTCCTACCCGATTCCTTTCTTCGACTGGTGACGACCCAACAGTCAACTTTGTTGCCGAGAGCAGTGGTCGGCGACGAGCGTTGGCGGAGTGGATCACCGATCATCGCAATCCTTTAACGGCTCGAGTCGCTGTCAACCATATTTGGGCTCGCCACTTGGGCAAACCTCTTGTTGCAACTGTGTTTGACTTTGGAAGAAATGGGAGCTCTCCGTCCAATCCCGAGTTGTTAGATTGGTTGGCTGCGGAACTGATCGACAGCAATTGGGACATGAAGCACATTCATCGGCTGATCGTGAACTCGGCAACTTACCGCATGGCGTCTTCGTCCGCAGGAGCGCATTCAAACGTGGAACGAGATCCGGACAATTACTATTGGTGGCGACGTGTGCCTATTCGTCTCGAATCTCAAGTCGTACGTGACTCGATACTCTCGCTGGCAGGAACGCTGGATTTGACTTCATTCGGTCCCTCCGTTCCGATTGCAAATCAATTCGACTCCACTCGCCGCAGTTTGTATTTCTTCCATTCGAACAACGAACGCAATCTGTTCTTGTCACTATTTGACGAAGCCCTTGTGAAAGAGTGTTATCAACGTGATCAAAGTATCGTGCCACAACAGGCACTTGCACTAGTCAACAGCAAAATGGTACTCGACGCTTCGGCACGAATTGCGGAGCGCATTGCCAGTGAAGCTGCTTCAAGAGAAAATCCGCCCGATGACGAAGACTTTGTACGTCGAGCATTTTTCCGTATCTTGAATATTACCGCCAACGAACAAGAAGTGAACGTAAGTTTAAAAGCGATGCAAAGATGGAAATCAATTGACGGAGACTCCGCAGAAACAGCAAGAACGAACCTTGTGTGGACGCTCTTAAACCACAACGATTTTGTAACTTTGCGATAATCTATAATCGCCGAACATAGAATTTGAGAAGTAGAATCATGTCCATATTTCTCCCGCAAACACGGCCGATGCGACGCACTTTCCTAGCGGACATGGGAATGGGCTTTGCAGGGCTCGCCATGGCCTCCATGTTGCATCGAGACGGGATCGCGTCGGATGGCAAATGGCTACCACCTGATGGCCAACCCCATTTCGCTCCAAAAGCGAAAAGCGTTATTTGGTTATTCATGAATGGCGGCGTCAGCCAAATGGAAAGCTTTGATCCAAAGCCCATGCTGACCAAATATGCGGGCAAGACGATCGCCGAAACGCCGTTTGCCGATGTGCAAGACCCGAAGAAGTTGGCAATTGAACGGTTAGTGGTTCCCGATGCGAATGGCAACCAGCGAAATACGCTTTATCCGATGCAGAACACTTTTCGCCAGTACGGTCAAAGCGGGATTGAGATGTGCGATTGGTTTCCTCATATAGCCAGGAATATCGACAAGCTCGCGATCGTGCGTTCTATGTGGACCACCGATAGTAATCACGGTGCGCAAACACAATTCCATTCGGGTCGCCATATGAATGACGGGGAGTATCCAACGCTTGGTGGTTGGGTGCATTATGGCTTGGGCTCGCTCAATGATAATTTGCCTCAGTTCATTTCCATTGGCACTCGCGAGTACTGGAATAAACGGGATGGGCATTATCTGGGACCGGCGCATGATGCAGTTCCTTTGCGAATCGATCCAAACAATCCCATCGACTTTGGTCGACCGGAAAAATCGTTTACTGCAGCCTCGCAGGAGGTGGGACTTGACCTGATACGCGAATTGAATTCGCTGCGAAGTGTCGAGT
>JANMNK010000980.1:0-3105 GCA_031373875.1 Pirellulaceae bacterium
TACCCGAAGTCGTTCATCCGATTTCTTCCGGTCCGTAATGTCCATGTTCAGGCCGTACATGCATTTGGGAACACCCTTAGCATCAAAATCCATTCGCCCATAACCGCTCAGCCAACGGATCTCCCCATTTTTATGAATGACACGAAATTCGGCGCGATACTTTGTTTTATTCTGAATGGACTCGGCCAGCGCTCGCTGAACTTCTGGAAGGTCATCTGGATGAATTGCATTAAAGATCAGATTCGTATCTCCCGCCCACTCGGCAGGATCAATCCCAAATAACTTCAAGCCAACATCATTATGCGAAGCTTCATTTGTGAGGGGATTCCAGGTCCAGGACGATAACTCTCCCGACTCAAGTGCAAATCGTAACTGCTCCTCCGACATTCGCAATTCTTCTTCGATTTTCTTTCGTTCAGTCAAATCGATGAAGCTTGCAAGCACTCTGCCCAATGACTTTTCAAAACCCGGCGCGACGGCAACGTGAAGGGACACGAATCGCGGACCGCCGCTTAAACTGCCGACTGGAAATTCTGAGGAGAAAGTCAAGTTACCAGCAGCGAGCGCAACCAACTCATCGCGGAAGATATCCCATGACTGAGAAGTTTCAAAATAATCCGGAAGGTTTGTTGTTAATAACTCTTCGCGTGGTGCTCCTGCCAAAGCCGAACTAGCGAAGTTTACATTCACGATGCGAACCAGTGTCGCCATGAGTTTCAGCTCATCAAAATTCTCTCGAAAGTACTTGTCAAAATCGGTTACGCCATGACTTCGAAGTTCGTCGAACCGGCTAGCAACCCTTGAGAAATCTTCTTCCCAAACTGGAATGGGAGAGCCATCGAACAGAGAACGATAACGCTCTTCGCTCTCGCGCAATGCAATTTCTGCAAGCTTTCGTTCACTAATATCTTCTGCGATCGATATGAAATGATCTTTGAGTGGGCTAATGATGGAAACTTTGGTCCATTTACCAAGCGGAGACAGATAGCCTTCGATCTCTTGGGTAACACCAGTCGAAGCGACTCGGCCGTACGCTAATAAAAACTCTGGATTGGTGTTTTGAAGCCCGGGGAATATTTCCGATGCCCGCTTGCTGTCGAGATCTTGAAATCCAACCAGCTTTCGAAACGCTGGATTCGCATCGATGATTTCCCAGTCGATTGCTTTTCCTGTTTCGTCTTTGATGATGCGACAAAACGTGACGCTATCGAGCATTCCTTCGAACAGGAGGCGGTACCGCTTTTCGCTTTCTTCGAGTGCTTCTGCGATTTCGCGATTTTTCTTCGCTCGTTCCAAATGCGATTGAACGCGAGCGATCAGTTCGCGAGCCGAAAACGGCTTGATCAGATAATCGTCCGCCCCCGATTCAATTCCTTGAACTCGAGACTCTTCTGCTGGAAGAGCGGAAACCAAAATGATCGGTATTTCCTTCGTCTCAGGGTCTTGGCGAAGTAACCTCACCATTCCAAAGCCGTCAAGATGCGGCATCATCACGTCACTGACAATCAGATCTGGCTGGAATGACTTGGCGGCAACTAAAGCAGCCTGACCGTCCGGTGCGGATTCGATGGAATACTGATCCGCCAATAGGAGCGTCAGATATCGCCGCATATCCAAATTATCGTCGACGATGAGAATTCGAGAACGCGTGTCTTGCAGTGCCCCAATGGCAGCGGATGAGTGGTCGACCTCATGCGATTGCGGCTGGATAGTTTCGGTCAAATTGCGGTCCGTGCTGTCCACCCAGTGCATTGCTTCTTCGAGAATTGGAGCGGCAATCGTTGTCGAGGTCGACAGTGCCCTTGGTTGTCCGATCGCGTCAATTGGCAAATGAGAATAGCCAAGCGGGATTGTGACATAGAACGTCGTGCCTTTTTTCCATTTGCTTTCGACTCGCAGATTGCCGCTATGAAGCCACACAAGTTCTTGGACCAATGCCAAGCCCACCCCACATCCTTCATGACTACGGCCTTCTGTTGCTGTTATCCGATGAAAGCGCTCGAATAGATGTGGTAGCTCATGAGCTGGAATTCCAACGCCGGTATCGCGCACGAAAAGTTCAAGACTCGTTGGCGATTTGCTATTGAGTGGCAACAGACGCATGCCCACTTCGATTTCGCCTTGCATCGTAAACTTGAATGCATTTGATATTAGGTTAAGTACAATCTTCTCCCACATATCTCGGTCGACGAAGACTTGTTGATCGAAAGTATTCGAAGTTACCTTGAACTGCAGGCCAGCATTTTCGATAGTCGTTCGAAATAGGTTTGCAATATTTACTGTGAACTCGGCTAATTGCGTTGGCTCATAGGTTGCTTGAACTCGCCCGGCATCGATTCGAGAAAAATCGAGCAACGCGTTTACTAGTCGCATCAATCGTACACCGTTGCGATTGACCATTTCCAACTGATTTTTGGCTGTCGCTGAGATTGACGGATTAGCTCGTGTGAGTAATTCTTCGATGGGTCCCAGCATCAACGTTAGCGGAGTTCGAAACTCATGACTCACATTTGCAAAGAATGTTGTTTTGGCTTTATTTAGTTGGTCCAACGATTCACCGCGAAGACGCTCGGCATTCCCAGAGCCGATTTTTTCCAGCGTCATTGCGGTCAAAGAGGCGATGCTTTTTAGAAATGCTTGGTAACCATCATCAAACGGTAGTCGGGGGCAAATTCCCGCGACAAAAAATCCCATGATGCGATCACCAATCGGTTTGGCAAGCGGGACGACAAAGCATTTTTCAACGGGAGCGGGCCACGCCTCGCCTCCGCTATTCAGCTTGGAAGCGAATTGTTTGGTTACAAGAATCGGCTCTCTAGCTTCTAGAACGTCTTGAAATGGCCAAGGGGATTCGCCGAAGATTTCCAAGAGCGTGGGCGATGCCGTCGTGCCACGCTCCATTCCCGTCGTTGCAATCAACCGAACATGGCGACCATCACTGTCCAAACAATAAAGCAACGTAAAGGGCAACTCACGGGAATTCTGAACCAGGATGGCCGTGAGATGTTGACTTACCTCTTCGAGCGAGAAACTATTTTGCAAGTTCTCCGTCAAGGCATGCAAAGTTCGCATTCGCTGCTGACGCAATATCTTCTCGGTATCTTC
>JANMNK010000011.1:0-3985 GCA_031373875.1 Pirellulaceae bacterium
CCGCAACATCCGCCTACTATATTCAGCCAACCTTGGCCGGCGAAATCAGCTATGTATTCTGCCATCTTGTCCGGCCCCAGGTCGTACATCCCCATTTCGTTGGGAAGGCCAGCATTCGGATGGCAAGAGAGTGGTACGCCCGAAACTCGCGAGAGTTCTTCCAAATGCGGACGCATGATGTCAGGCCCCAGCGCGCAGTTCATCCCGATTGTTAGCATTGGAAAATGACTTAGCGCATTCCAAAAAGCTTCGAGGCTTTGTCCGCTAACAAATGTTCGGCCGCCTTTGTCAAAAGTGCCGCTGACCATCACGGGCACCTTGGCACCGGTTTCTTCAAAGTACTCGGTAATTGCAAACAAGCATGCCTTGAGGTTCAACGTATCGATCGCAGTTTCGGGGAGCAGGATATCGACACCGGCTTCGACCAATGCTGCAACTTGTGCCTTGTAACTGTCCTTCATTTGCATATACGTCACGGGACGATAAGCAGCGTCGTCGACGCGCGTACTGATCGCGGTCTGCATGGTCGTTGGTCCAATGCTACCGGCAATGAAACGAGGTCTCGAACTCTTCTTGGCGATCGCATCAATCGCTTTGCGAGCGCACTCGACAGCAGCATAATTAATTTCACGAACCAATTCCGTGGGGAGGTCGAACTCGAACATTCCAATCGGGCTGGCACCGAATGTATTGGTTTCGACGATGTCCGCACCGGCTTCTAGATAAGCCAAATGAATATCCGAGATGGAATCCGGGTGCGTGAGG
This sequence comes from Pirellulaceae bacterium, assembly GCA_031373875.1. Lineage (GTDB taxonomy): Bacteria > Planctomycetota > Planctomycetia > Pirellulales > Pirellulaceae > JANMGV01. Next base: position 766 of record JANMNK010000011.1, read on the forward strand.
CAGAGGATATCTGAGAATCGAACCAAGTCCTTTTTGTGGTCGGCGAATCGAGGGCCCCGCACTGCGGCCTCATCAAGGTTCAGGCGCTGGATCATCGTACCCATCGCGCCATCCAGGACCAGGATCCTTTCTCGAATAAGGCCGGGGAGGATGTCAGCGCTGGCAGATCTCTTCAACATGGGAGGCTCAAATTTCAGTTACGAGTAAAGTGTATTTTTCAAGTAATCCGGCTATCCGGGATTCAATCAAAAAACAGATGTATGGTGATTAATCGCATCGGCAGGTCGAGCGATTGCAAGCTATTTGAATTGGCGGAGTATTGTCACTTCTCTCAAATTTTCGTCGCAGATTGGTCTTCCATTCTCGAAAAAGACAACGTAGCCTCCGAAATGGTTAGGTCTCAATAGCAAATTCCTCTAAGTCAATTCGATATTCCTTTGTATTTGAACGTTCAAGATTAATACCAACCCAGTTGGCGATGGCTCGACTACGGAGTCTTAGGGAACGATCAAGTGCATGTGTTTGCTGATTTGACTTACCGAATGTGTCGAAAAGCCCTATCGATTGATTCGTGGTTTGTGTCCGACTGACTCTTCGGAGCAGTGTAATTGCATTTCCGATTGTTGACGGGCTCACGGGTCGTGAAACATATTTTGATTTGAATCGAAAATTTTTGTAATAGCTATCGAGAAGTTTAGTGGCAAATTGCCCCTAAACTTCCTGGTCTATTTAACCGGCAAAATACTCAAGATCGATACGCTTTAAGCCGATATTGAGTCGAGATGGGATAGTAGGACGTTATTGTCTCCAATTTTTAGGCATGCCTGGGAGGAAGGATCCACCATGGCGGGGATCAAGAATCGAAACGAAAACGTAGGAACTCGGCAGAGGACTGTCGCTTCCCATCGTGAGGCCCAATACGGCCCCCCCGTGCTGTTGCGCCTTCCCAAGGTTCGCATTGACAGCCCACACTTGGCCAACACCGAGAAGCAATTCACTGCGGTGGCCGAGGGGACTACGTCGACAAATCTCACGCAGACCGAGCAGCCAAAAATCGATACTCGGGCAACGCTGGCAAGTGCGCCGGTGTTGAATACGACAACATCCGTGACTATCGCAACCGCCTCGGAAACACAATCCACCGTTACGCCAGCAGACAAAACCCAAGTCCTTCCCAAGAAGAACTGGCTCGACGATTGGACCAACGGAGTCATTATCTTTCTAGTGGCCGTGGTCGTATTCACTACGGCTATTTTGGCCTTGCGTTCACCATCGCTCAACCTTGGAAAGTGGCTGCCTAGTAACAGTTCCCAAGATCGATTAGTCGACAAGTCGGATAGTAATGAATCAACGTCTGTCGCTTCGACGACTAGAAAATCCCAAGCATCGCTAAATGTGTCCCCACAAGAAACAAACAAGGGGCCTGTTGCGTTGATGGCCGAGAAACCGGTCAGCAACGGTGGCCTGCGAATCGATAGTCCGTCCAACTCGAATAGCGCATCGCCGTCTGGTGGCAGTATCCAACCGGATTCGAATAATGAGTCTACGCAATCACCAGCCGGAATAGGGTTGAAAAACGAAATGCTCGACCTGTCAGCCGCGCCGGCCACTCCGGAAAACCTAGAAATCCGAGAAGATGCCGATTCGGTCGCTTCAGCAGAAAATCTAGCTGCACCGTATTCGCAAGAATTCCAAGCTAGTGACATTGCAGGGACGAACGAACCCGAAACCGCCAACGCACAACTTGGCGCGCCTTCGCAATCCGTGCTGGAGACGCAATTTGCCGAGTCCGAAATTCCACAACTCGTAGAATTGCTGAAACAACAGCGTGCCGCTCAAGGCGTAAACTTCCCAAATTCCAGCATGGTTGGAATGCCCAATGGTGCTCAGTTCTCACCATCACAGATGGTGAGTGGTCCAGCGACAGGTTTCTCGGCCATGCCGGTTCCGTATGTTCAACAGCCATCCGGCCAAAACTCGGGCAACTCTCGATTGCAACCACCAATAAACTATCAGCAACCGATGGGGCAGGGCGGTATCCTCGCACCGGGACCGGCAAACGGTTTGGCTCCAAGACCAGGACCTTATCAACAAGTGTTGCCAGGTCTAATCCAAGAAATGGGGAACGGGCAAGGTTACATGATACAACCTCCCGGCATGCAGCCTACGACGTCGCAGCCGATGGTTAATCAACAACCGATGAATAATTTCTACCCTGTTCAGCCAACAGCACCAGTGCGTTCGCCATACGTCCCAATCGGCCCTGGGCTACCCAATCAACCCTAAGATGAACTTTCAACGAAAGTGAACCTTGACGATGAGCAGCGTTAATCAAGCTTTTATCCGAGCGTATTCAAAAGATCGCCGCCCAACGCCTTCGCCCGAGTCGGTGCAAAACGCCGTTACTGATAGCAAGCCTATGTTTGCTTCATTGAAAAAGGACGCTCAAGGCCACGAGACGCCCGTCTATCATCGTGTCAGCGCATCGGCGTCGCCACAGGTTGTTCCAGAACCATGGGTATCGACCATCGAAGTCGTCGGCATCATGCCAACACCCATGATGCCCCAAATCCCTGTTCCTCCTAAGCCTGTAGTTCAGCCGCGCTTGCATCCGGCTCATGATGTTCCCTCTAATCATTTCCGAGGATTTGCAGAACCGCAAACCGACGCACTCGATGCCGATACCCAGAGCCACAATACTCCAGAAGAATCGAATCGAACAACATTACGCGACTACAGAGAGCAATCTCGATCCGAGCTTGCTCGACAAACCGAACTACCCGTGCAAGCTGATTTTCCGTTGCCGAATTTCAAACGAAACTCGATGGAAGAAGTGCTAGGCTTCACGAGACTCGATCCAGCGAATCGTCCATCGGTTGATAATCAACGCATGCGTCAAACCGAAGAAAATCTTCGTGCGTTGAATCGTGGGGCATGGATCTCCACTCCCGTGGAACCGCCGGCGCCGATTCATCCAGTTTGGGAAGTCGATCGCGTTTATTGGCCTGAAGTTACAGATCAATTGCTAAATCAAGAGCGACTGGCTTTTCACCAAGTTGGCCGCAATCTGCGTTCAACCAACGAAACGGGACTCAAGATATTAGCCGTCACTAGCATTCGGGCCGGAGTTGGACGAAGCACTGTCGCCATGTGCTTGGCGAGGATCGCTGCGGAAGCAGGACTTAAGGTCGCGTTGGTCGACGCAGATCTAGCAAATCCA
>JANMNK010000780.1:0-2235 GCA_031373875.1 Pirellulaceae bacterium
GCGACGAAATGCTTTGTAGCATGTTTCCATGTCGGTCAGTTTAGTTCCATTCACGATGTTGCTGAGTGAAGTCAACATCGTATTTCCCCATTGATGGATTTTTGAGTCGCGACTGGTTCCCGCCAAGTAGCGCGAACCGTACACGACGTCGGCTTGCTTCATCAAGATGGGCTTGATGACGTGCAATATTTCTTGTGGGGAATATTCGCGGTCGGCGTCTTGCACGATCACGATGTCGCCTTCGGCTAGATAGAAGCCCGATTGGAGCGCGGCTCCTTTGCCTTGATTGACACTATGCAAAAAGACCTCAACGCCGGGCGTATCGGCGAATTGCTGTAACCGTTCGCGCGTGCCATCTGTGCTACCGTCATCGACAATGATGATCTGTTTATCAATTGGTAGTTGTTGAACCGCCGCCACGATATCCAAGATGGTGTCGCGTTCGTTATAAACCGGAATCACGACGCTCAGAACCGGCCGCTTGACAACGTCTCGGCCAGCTTCGCCATCGACCAAATTGGACAGTTGATCAAGTTGGGTTTCGACCGATTTGGCCAAAATCGAATTGGATTTTTCGTATGTCGAATGCGTCGTGCAAGCTTTCTGGCTTGCAATTTTGAAATCATCTTGTTTGTGAATCGTCATGATAAAATACGGCATTGATTCTTAAAAAACACTTTGCTGCTATCGTTTATCGGCTCTGACGGTAGCTTACCCCCAAAAACGCCTACAATCCGGTTAGAATTCCGACGGATTGGAATAGGGCGTGGCAATCGTTCGCATTAATCGCAAGATGCGGAATATTCGGTTGCGGGTGCCCGGGTGATTGCGATTACTTCCATGGAAACGACACTCATGCCGGTTACAAGATCTCATTTTAGTTTGGTTTGCTTTCTGCTTTGTGTTGCTGCTGGAATTGCGGGCAGCAGACAAGCTACAGGACAATCTTTGGGCCAACGGATTTTCGATGAAGTCGACGGTCACGTTCGTCAATCCTTTTGCGATTCCGAATTCAACGGCGTTGATTGGGATTCTCTGGCAAAGAAGACTCGCCACCAATTGGCCGACGTTCAAGATCGTTCCGAAGCTGCAGCGATTATCAATGGTGCGCTGGCGAAACTTGGAACGTCGCACACTTATTTGTATACGCTTGATGACCCGGAACTGTATGAATTGCTGGGCGTGTTTTCGATGACCGACCCATGGCGAGAACAGTTTGCAAAGTGGCTTCAAGAAAACGGACGCGATGGACTTTTTTTTGAAGGCGTCGGATTGCGATGTCAGCTCGTTGACGACCGTTGGTTCATTCGCAGCATCCTGCCGGAAAGCCCTGCACATCAAGCCAACATTCACGTCGGCGATGAGATTGTATCTGCCGACGGAAAACCGTTTCATCCTTTCCATAGTTTTCTTGGGCGAAACAATCAGTCGAGTATGCTGACTGTTCGTTCGCAAACTGCGGCGGAATCAGTGTCCGTGCCAGTCGTTGTAAACCGTTATGACCCGACCGCCATGTTTCATGATGCTATTGCGGCGAGCGTGCGTGTGGTCAAGCAGCCGGTGGTCCAAATCGGTTACGTTCGCATGTGGAGCTATGCAGGCCAACCGTACCAAGATCAGTTGGCGGGCATATTGCTCGAAGGCCCGCTCGCCGATTGCGATGGATTGATACTTGACTTGCGCGGTGGTTGGGGAGGGGCGTCACCCGAATTTTTGCAATTGTTCCTGCCGCCGCTCATGGAGCTTGATTATCTATCCCGTGACGGGTCCGTCAGTCCATCGAAATCTCGTTGGACAAAGCCCACAATATTGCTCGTTGACGAAACGGTTCGGAGCGGCAAGGAATTGTTCGCTTATGGGTTTAATAAACTGCAACGCGGACCGATCATCGGCGAGCGGACGGCGGGCGCAGTGACAGGGGGTTCCGTTTTCACGCTTTCCATTGGATGTGTGCTCTATCTCGCAGTCCAACGATTAACCGTTGACGGAAAATCGCTCGAAGGCGTCGGCGTTGCTCCGACTTTAGAAGTCAAAAACAATTGGCGATATTCCCAGGGATTCGACGCACCGTTCGAACGCGCTCTGCTGGAGATGCAACAACTCCTGCTCGGCAAATGACCGATCACGGATTGCTTTGACTATCGGGCCGTCACGCTGATCTTGATCGGTCTCAGGGAACTAAAAGCTTAGTAAAATCTAAGGATCCTTTGCGAGTTCTTCAGCGATTGCGAAGGC
>JANMNK010001040.1:0-3264 GCA_031373875.1 Pirellulaceae bacterium
ACGCGTTTGTAATTTCGTTCCACCCAGTCGCGATTGCGAAGTTGCGATTCATCAGCGATCGGCACAACCGTGACCGTTCTTGACTGGGAGCCATCCGGATTGGGTCCAACTTTGATCTTTACCGATCTTCCAGCAGTGTTCTCAAACAAACTGAACACATTGATTTTGTCGGTAAGATCTGTACCTTCGACGGCCAGCAAATATTCGTTGGCCATAACATTCACGCCGGGTTCGGTCAAAGGTGCTCGCAAAGTTCCATTCCAATTAAGTCCACCAAAAACTTTTGCGAATCGATAGCGGCCGTTTTCCAGTTTGAAATCGCAGCCAAGTAACCCGCCAGGAATAGAGTCCACTTTCGTTGGCTCGTCGCCACCGCCCACTCGATGATGCCCGACGGCCAGTTCGCTACACATCCACGTCAACACACGATTCAAATCAGCCCGAGTTGCGATATGCGGCAAAAACGGCTCGTATTTCTTGCGCATCGATTGCCAGTCAGCGCCGTGCATATTCGGGTCGTAAAAATAGTCGCGATTGATTCGCCAAACTTCATCAAATATTTGTTTCCATTCTGCACGCGGATCGACATGAACTTTCAGTTTGTCGACGGCCAAACGGGTTTCTCCAAGATCAACTTTGCCAGCCGAACCAGCGATTCCAAAGGACGAACCCGATTGATAGTAAAATTTCTTTCCGTCCGCTGACAATTCAAAGTCCGAGGCATTGTCGAGCAACGTCATGGGCTTGCGTGTCTTCAGCGAGTACATCACCAGCGCGCTCTTTTGCTCGCCTCCGGCATCCCCGGCCGATTGACGACTGGCTTGAAGGAAATACAAACTGCCGTCGTTTCCTGCCTGCAATCGCAAATACTGGGCACTTGGCAATCCAAGTGAAATGATCCGCTGATCAAGGTTTTCAAAATCGATCTTAACGCGAGCAGGTTCTTTGGACGCAGTGTCTTCTTTGGAATCAGTGCCGCCATCTTTTGCCGCAGCATCAGCCTTGGCGATGTCTTTTGATTTTTCTGTTGGCTCACCGCCAGCAGTTTCTTCGTCGCTTTCAGGCTTTAACGGTGAATGCTCGTCTTTACTTAATACGGCCAGATAGATTTGACCTTCGGATTCCATGTCGTTGTTGGACATGTCGAACCAATTCTTGACAGGTCCCGCATCCGTCGACGCGACAAAATAAAGATACTTACCCGACCGGTCAAACGCAGGTTCGCTGACATCGCTCATCCCGTCCGTGATCGGATTCGATTTCGCTTCGTCGACGTTGTACACCCAAACTTGCTGAAGCGACGCTTTGGTATCCGTCGAATAAGCCAGCCAACGCGAGTCGGGAGACCAACTATGTTGGAGGGGGTTAAGCCGGCTAGGTGCGTAATGAAAAGCACTGACGACTTTGCTCGTTGATTTCTTGGCAAGGTCAAGGACGTAGAGCGACCAAGAATTGTCGGTATAGCTGATCTTGGTTCCATCTGGCGACCATCTCGGCTGTTCGTAAAATCCGCTTCCGTTCAAATCAAACCATTCGGTTTCGCCCGCCTCGCCTTGGGGTGAAATTGCCAATCGATATTCGCCTGACGCGTCAGAAAAATAGGCGATGCGAGTGCCGTCGGGCGACCACACGGGACTGCGCTCATGGGAAGCCGACGAGACAGCGATTGGACGCGGATCGCCTTTGCTTGCGGGTAATGTGAAAATATCGCCGCGGTACTCGACAACCGCACGCGCACCGGAAGGCGAAATACTCCCGCTGCGAATCCACTCGGGACCCGATACCCATCTTGGTCGAGTCGCTGTCAAGTCGGAGACAATGTTGATCGACAGTTTTTGAATGGCTCGCGTGGCAGGGTCAAGCACATGCAAGTAGCCAGCTTGCTCAAATATCAATGCATCGTCAACGCCTTCGAGTCGATTGACGTGGAAATCTTTGTAGTCCGTAAAGGACTCAATCGCTTCGGAGTTCGGGTCGAAACTGTAGATATTGAATTCGCCATGGCGATCGGATCGAAAGAAGATTTTGCCTCCGACCCAAACAGGATCGGTGTCGTTGCAACGGGAATCCGGCTGACGAATTTGCTGGACTGAATGATTTTCGATGTCATAAATCCAAATTCGGGAAACCGTTCCACCGCGATAATTTTTCCACTGCATAAATCGTTCGGCGATTGGAATGTACGCGATCTTTTTGTTGTCAGGCGAAATGGTCGCACGCAATCCATTTGGTATCGGCAATTGAGTTGGAAAACCGCCTTCGACGGGAACAATAAACAGTTGCGTATAGCGCGACGTGAAAACATGTCGCGGCGACGAGAATAGTACGGCACGGCCGTCGGGTGTAAATGCTTCGACGGTGTCTGGCGCGGGATGCCAAGTCAATCGTTTTGGTGCCCCGCCGTTGATGGAAACAACGAATACATCCTGATTGCCATCGTACTCTGCCGTAAATGCAATCAAGGAACCGTCGGGCGAAAAGCTCGGACTCGCTTCGCTACCGCCATGAGAAGTCAATCGACGAGGATTGCTTCCATCGCGATTAGCAATCCACAGATCGCGATCGTACGCAAAAGCGATATGCGTCTTACTAATCGCCGGCTGCGACAACAGCCGTGTTCCTTCATCGGAATGGGCTGGAGCCGAAAGGGAAACGATTAGAAGACTTAGCCACACACTGTTTACGATGAACGATCTCATAGCTGTCTAGATTCTCGTCAAATAATTGAACTGGTGAATTTAGTAACTCACAGGGTTGATTGCGCCTACATCGGACGGGCGATCGCTGCTTGTTGGATGGGTGTATTTACGATGGAGAAAATCCATTTATCGCAGATGAGCCCAAGGGAAACCGCATTGCTAGGATAGCAGCAACGAATCCGACATTCATCCACCAACGTTGACGGAAAGCAATTTTTTCGCAATACGGCTACGGATTTTTCAAGAATGCATTGGCCATTTTTTCGCCGAGCGTGAGCGTTCCCTTGGTTCCGAAATGATGCTTGGCATGAGGCAAGCCGGAAGTCTTGATGATCGTGACGCGAGGATCGCTGGCGGGCGGGTGGTGTCTGTCGTTTTAGCGAGGCAAACCTGTTGCGACGAATCGGGGCAAGTCCGATCGTCGCTGGGGGAAGGGTTGGGTCTACCGTTTTAGCGCGCCAAACCTTGCGACGGTTCGGGGCAAGCCCGATAGTCGCTGAGTGGGTGAGATAGGAAGTGCGTGGTGTAGGGTCGGAGGGTGAGATACTGTGTATTTATCGGTGGT
>JANMNK010001096.1:0-3672 GCA_031373875.1 Pirellulaceae bacterium
CGTTGAGCACGTAACGGAGAAACTGATCAACGGTGTCGTGCGATTGGTTCCATTTACTGAGATGCCGAAAGGCGTTGAGCACAATAACGAATTGGATCGCGCCAAGCAGACTTACGAGTTCCATTTACTGAGATGCCGAAAGGCGTTGAGCACGCTTCGCACTTTGAATGAGATTCGTTTCGTCGCGTCGTGTTCCATTTACTGAGATGCCGAAAGGCGTTGAGCACAAACTGGGACTGGATACTGTGCCCCGTTTAGGCAACGAGTTCCATTTACTGAGATGCCGAAAGGCGTTGAGCACACGCTGAAGCTAATGGCCTTACAGTCACGATTCGCCAGTTCCATTTACTGAGATGCCGAAAGGCGTTGAGCACCTTTTTCAAAACGTTGCATACGTCAGTGGATAACTCGGTTCCATTTACTGAGATGCCGAAAGGCGTTGAGCACAATTCATCACGGACGAATCCAACCTTGCGAAGATTGTGTTCCATTTACTGAGATGCCGAAAGGCGTTGAGCACTCGATAGTGACCTCGGAGCCTTCGAGAACTTCGCGTTCTATTTACTGAGATGCCGAAAGGCGTTGAGCACATCTCTGGTCGCCGCGAAGCAAGCTCGCTTCGCAAAGTTCTATTTACTGAGATGCCGAAAGGCGTTGAGCACTGAACGCCAATCCAAAGACACGATGGCTCAACACGGCCTTGATCGATGACGTGTTGTACCATAGATAATGACCGACCATGACAATCGATGAACGCATCCGACAGGTCGACCAAGTAATGGACCAAGCTTCTGTAAATTTAGAGTCGCTCTCCAGCGACGAGCTCGCAATAGCCAAGCAACTCTGTGAATATTTTGAATTGCCGTTCGGCACGCTAGTTCGGCGAGCGGAAGCGATCCGATTGCTGGGCGACACGGATCCGACGGTTGATCGGCTTAGGGAAGCGGCTCAGCATTTGATCGCGCGGTAGTGATTGCCTTGCGCAGATCCAGAAGGCAACCGCCAAGCACAATGATTTCCTGAAACAGCTTGGCTTGCCACCGTTGCCTTAATCTTAAAATCGATTGTTGAAATGAGTTGGTCCGATTCGATGGATGCGATACTGGGAAAGCCAAGCCTTCACGCGAGGAAGTATGGATTTCCCAGTGGCGATTACACTGGGAATTTAAATCGCTCGACGATGAAAGTCGCATGCGATAACTGTTCTTGGCTGACAAACTTGCATGTACGAAGCGTTTCGCGATCAGTTTGTTGACGTAGGTGGGTGATAAAGAGCGCATAGCCATGAGGACATGAATGGTTGGTTAGAACCCAAGTTAACTCGCAAAAGTACATGGAATCCCAGCCTAAAGCATGCATCCGCGTTGCAGGAATACGCCCGTCGATCTATTCATTTTTTCGTTTGGCAATAGCAATCATGTAAAAAGGTACCGGTTGAAATGCGGTTTCCTGGGGTCTAAGATTTAATCCAATAGATGTTGGTCCGAAGCGGAAAAACCAGTTTTTTCTGTCGCCGCTTGAGATTGTTTGGCATCACAAATTTTTGCTGCTCGGAACTCCCCAACAAATGTAGCGTAATGTTCGGTGCAAAATCCAAGCGATTTCTTATTAGTAAAGAGTCAATTCATGGCAAAACGTCCTCTAATGAAAGACCATTATCGGAGGAATTTCCTCCACGGATTCGAAGCATTGGAACGCCGTGATCTGTTCGCGGTCCTTCCACCGACGGTTGAATTGACGGAAGGCAATGCATCGGCTTGGGAAGCCTTTGCAGATGGCTCTACCGGAACTGTGGTCGATGATACGACGCATGTTCGTGTCGGAACGCGATCAATCAAATTGGATACAAACGGAGGATTTGACACGGGAGTCCGTTTCCGTGCGCCAGCCGAAAAGTGGGATCTCTCAGGGCATAATTTGATCGATCTTTGGGTCTACGGTGACAACAATACGCCCTTTGGCTGGCAAGGCAATCAACCGATCCTTAAACTGGTAAGCGCAAGCGGATCTTTGCGGCTTGAACCCAACCAACAGATGATGCCCAATCACTCTTGGGCATTTTTGACAATCCCATTTGCAGGCGATCAAATTTGGCAGGCCACGACCCAAGGAACGTTTGACATTGCAAACGTTTCGGCAATCGAGTTTCATCAGGATACGTGGGATTTCGGTTTCGTTTGCTATTACGATGGAGTGCGATTCGATAATCGAGGCCCATTGGATTCATCCACATTGTCCGAACCGAAAGGAGTCGCAGTCGATTTCAACAATCGAGTGATCGTCGCCGAATCTGCCGCCCACCGAGTGCGAATCCTCAGCCAGACTGGAGATGGTCTGATGCTGATTGGTGCTCAAGGAAGCGCAGATGGTCAATTTCAATCGCCTGCTGATGTCGCTATAAACTCAAACAATCGAATTTTTGTTGTTGATAGCGGTAATAATCGCATCCAATCGTTCACTCCTGAAGGTGTATTTCTCGGCAAGTTCGGCACGAATGGCAATTTGCCGGGGCAATTATTCAATCCACTAGGCATTGGCTACGAAGCTTCGTCAGATAAATTTTATGTTGCTGATAGCGGCAATCATAGGGTTCAGCGATTTGCAACGAATGGCGCTCTTGATACGACATGGGGAACTAACGGGATTGTCGGCACCACTGGAGTCATACAGCGGGACCACTCTGGATTTGATTCTCCCAGTGACGTTGCCGTCAACCCCGTTAACGGCAATGTCTATGTTGCCGATCGAGGAAACCAACGCATCGAAGTCTTTAGCCAAACAGGAATCTACATCAGAACCTACCTCGCCGTATTTCAACCCAATTCCATTGCCTTCGATTCGTCAGGCAATTTATATATTGCGGGAGATGACCCTAACGAAGGATACAAAGCGTTTGACGGAAGGCTTCGTTACCTAAGAGCAGGCGACGAACTGATCAGCAGACACTACACGGGCGGCGCGGACGACATCGGTCGCAAACTCATGGGAGTAGCTGTGCGCCCCGATGGCAACATCCTATTTTCGGATACGCTCAAAAGTCGCCTAGTAAAAGTTGATCCGTCATTTGATCAACCAATTAGTAACATATCGGTCAAGTCGCGTGGGACCTCCGTTACGATTACTTGGTCGACCCCGAATCCGGGCCCCAGTAAGATCCAATACGGTTCAGTTGACCCTTTCGAAAATATATTGGTAAACAATTTCGTTACACGCACTCATGCGGTAACGATTAATAATGTGACGCCAAATACGCGGTTGTTTTACAGCATTGCATTTACCGATTCATTCACCGGCGAGGAAGTTTGGACAACGAAAGATGTCATCAATACGGGTGCACCAGCAGGTTCGACAGATTTCCTTCGCTTGAAAGCCGCTGGACTAATCTACACCGATATCGATACAGATGCCGGATATTCAAGAATGCCGCAAGTACAAATCGACTCCATGCGCGATCGGTTTTTAAAGGTTGCAGATTTCTATTGGCGAAACAGCGGATTTCAACTGTGGATAGACTTCACGATTTTAGAGGTCGACGCCGACCTGACTGCGGGCGACGATTTGTTCCCGAGAATGGAAACGGACCTAACTGCTCAAGGATATGGGGCGGCAGATGACTTTGATGGCATATATTCAGCGTCTCCACTCACTTTCGCTAACTTAGGAGGCGGAGCA
>JANMNK010001124.1:0-3786 GCA_031373875.1 Pirellulaceae bacterium
GACCAATATCAACCAGATGGAACCTGCGGTCGAGAACATCAACATTTTTTCCCGGAGGGGCGATATAAACTCGATTGGGCTCGATTCCCATTCCCTCCACAATTGTCGCGACATCCATGGTCGTGCACCGATCGAGCAACTCGGGCATCAAGCTTACGTGATTTGCCGCTTGATGAACGACGACTACAAATGCCAAACCACTATCTGATGGCGTCGCCCGAAAGAATTCTTCCAACGCTTCGAGACCACCCGCAGATGCTCCAAGTCCGACGATTCGAAGGGGACCAGATTCAACGATATTTTGAGTCTCTGGGAGGGGAGTGCCGGAGATGGAGTTATTAGACGAATTACCTGCCGAGGTTTTACGGCCTGTCGATTTCGGTGAATGAGCGTGATCGCCCAAATCGTTTGAAGCTCGCTTGCTCTCGGACTGCTTCTTCTTGGGTGCCAAGGAAAAATCCTTTGTTGCTGAGACCGGCCACAGGTTGAAACGAGTCCCGTCCTTACTCTTCCCTGGTCAATCCTTAAAGCAACAACAAGCGGACGCGGCCGTCAAGACGAAATATTAACTTTATCAGACCGAGAGCAGAATTCCGACTACATACAACGCCATTCCAATTCCGGACGCGACCAAATTGGCTATCGCCAAATAGTAACCGACTTGGGTCATGGTTTTCGAATTGGAACTCATCGTAGCAGTATTGGTACTGTGAAGGTCTTGATATCCCAAAACGATTGCAATAATTGCGCAAATCGGCCCGAAACAACAAATGACCCAACTTACAATTCCCAGAGTCAAGACGACTACGGAACGATCGGACTGAACAGGGGTGGACGATGAAGTCCATGCCGAAGCATTGGAGGAGTGCTGGACTGCGTAAGGGTTGGCGGATGATTGAGACAGGATGCTCCCAAGCGGAACCCAGTTGGCAGCGTCGGCTTCGCGAACCAAGCATTGCGGGTTGAGTCGGCCTTCGGTGGACCATTTTTCAAGCGTACCAAAATCCGTTGGACCATAGACTTTGCCATCAGGAGTTTGCGCAAAGAACGTCTTCGACCTCAACGCTTCGTTGGCCCCGACAGGAGTAATGGGTGTCGCTACCGCTTCGAACTCCGTGGTCGGAGCGTCATAGGCTGTTGCGGCATAAGGATCATTGCTTGGCGATGCCGGACCGGGAGTAGGTGACGGTTGGGCTTCTCCCCCGGCCGACTCGCCAACGCGATAGACAGTGCCGCAGGACGGGCATTTTGCAAGCTTGCCCATGTGTTCATCGGCGACACGTAGCGTTTGACCGCAGCCTGAGCATATTGATTGGATCGGCATCGTTGTTTTCCTGTCCGTTCCTTGGAGCGATTATTTTCAAAAGTCGATGGTTGGTATTCGGAGTTAGTCTGTCAAATGTTGGATATAAAGTTCTCCACACTTTACAAAATTATTCCGATTTGACCTCAGGGTGTAGTTCAGGCCGCAGATAAATAAAGGATTTCCCCAGTCTTCCTCCATAATTCCCGGCGGTGATCTGCATCAATCCGGGCGTTCCGACGCATGCCTGAATCGCGGCCTGTGTCGCTTTCGTGATCGCAGCGAGGGAAGATCCATTAATGATTATTTCCATGATCGATTTGCAGTTAGCTGGCACTTTGGATTTTTCACCCAACTTTTCGCGAAGCGTCGGACAAAACTCAGCGAAAGTACTCGCGATCATAAACTTGTATTTGCTGCCCGCTTTGGAACCGCTTGCGGCGATCCCTCCGGGAAAAGTCGTAATGACGCCGGGAGAATCGCCGACGGCTTCTGCTCCGCGTTCGGCTGCATCGATGGCTGCATCTTCCGTGGTCCCGAGAAACCACAAGTTGCCGCCCATAATGCCATCGGCAAATCCAAACCGTCTGGATAAAAAGAAGTCGCCGCCGAGGGTGGGTATCACCCAACCTTTTTCTCCAAACCTAATTGCCCGATGTTGATATCCATCGCCAAAGAACGCGATCTTGCGCCCAAGTTTGAAATAGGGGTCCGAGTCAACGGCGTTAAAACAAGCTGTCGTCGGGCAAGTCAGAATATTTTGACTGATACGGGCCAGCATCACTCGCTCCAAATGCTCGACCCGATCTTTGCGGAAACGCGGAACATGAAACTGAAGGTAAGCTCCGAGTCGACCGTCGGGAGTAACTTGACCAGGTGAATGCCCGTCCACGACGGATTCAACTCCCGCTTCGCAATCGCACAAGATCGTGCTGCTTGCATGGCCAGTCGCAGCTAGACAAGCCGCTTCCAGCCATTTCTGATCGCGAGCAGTCACCAGAATCCGACCATAGATGCTTCGAAATGCTTCGGCGTAAGTGTCTTCTACAATTGTCGTCACGGCGGTTTCGGCTTCCGTCATACTAGATTTGTTCTTGAAAGATTGAACTTAAGGGTTGTTTCCATAGACTGTGTGCGGGGGAAACAGGAAATGCTAATCATAAAAGCTCGGTCGACTGCTTCGTTTCCTCGTTTTGATCGGACTTCGATTCGCACTCGTACTCAGCATCGCGGTACTCGTACTCGATCATTCCTTCTGCTACCGATTCATTCCGCTGGATCAATCGAGTCAACATTGAGACAATTCGCTTCAGATTGGTTTTACCAATCTGATTCAACTCGTAGTCGATTGCCTCGAACGACATGAGTCTATCGTGTATCGCAGCACATTCCAAAGCCGAGCCACGAGCGATCTCGAAAAATCGATTTTTATCTTTGAGACTTTGTTTGCCATTGCCCTCTGCGATGTTCAATGGGACCGACTGAGCCGATCGCAACCATTGGTCGCGCGCATGGCGTTCGGGACCGTTGAGCAGTTTCGCGATTCGATACGATGACGCAACATACTCGATCGCAAGGCGATAAACGTCAAGGCGCTCGTGGTCAAAGATCGGCTCTGGCATTTTCGTCCTTTCGAGTAAGCGTACGAATTCGAGTACGAGTACCGTTTCACTGAGTACGAGTACGAGTACGAAGAAATCCGCCACGTGTTTTAGCTTTGTTTAACGATCGGCGAAGCAGGATCGACTGCGTCCAAGATTGACAATATCAATCGAAAACGCTCGGTCGAGTGCATCGATCACACTATTTGTTCGTGCCTGTTATCGTACTCGTACTCAGCATCGCGGTACTCGTACTCGTACTCGTATTCGATCTTTCTTCTGCTACGGATCCACTTCGGCTGTTCGATCCACTCAACATCAAAATATCCGATCGGGATATCGATTCAATCATTCGTACGAGTACTCCGACATTTCGGTCTGTCGTCGAGCGAGGCTTTCGATCAGTTTGATTTTCTACCGCGACCAACATACACCGCCGACTCGGTGATCACTTTGTCCATGAAAATGTCATGTTCTTCGGTCGGGATTTCGTCGAACAGTTGGCACTCGAACGCAAGTGCCAGCAGCGGAGTATCGAGCCTCGCATGTTCCAGCAATTTGTCGTAGTACCCTTTACCATGCCCAGTCCGACCACCGTTTCGATCGAATGCGACACCGGGGACCATGACAACGTCGAGATCCTCTGGTTGCAATTTTTTGCTTTCGACCGACCGCAAAGATTCCTTGGGTTCTAGGATGCGGTACATACCCAATTCGAGTTCGTCCATGTCCTCCAACCAGAACAATTCAAGCTCGCCTTCAACGCAATAGGGCACAACGATTCGCTTGCCCGATGCTAAGGCTTGCGGTAACGCTTGACGCGTCCTGACCTCATCGCGAACATCCACATAAAACATCACCGTCTTGGCGTTAACATACTCT
>JANMNK010001125.1:0-3431 GCA_031373875.1 Pirellulaceae bacterium
TCACTTCTCTGCTCGTACGAGTATCGAGATTTCCCGTGGGCTCGTCACCCATCAAGATAGTAGGGTTTGTCGACAATGCACGTGCAATGGCTACACGCTGCTGCTGACCCCCGGAAAGTTGTCCGGGATGGTGATCCATACGATCCCCCAATCCAACCAGATTAAGCAACTCTTTGGCTCGTTCGCGCCGCTGGCGCGCGGATGTCATCGTTCCGTACAACAGCGGCAACTCCACATTTTCGAGGGCTGAAGTGCGCGCCAAAAGATTGAAGTTTTGAAATACAAACCCAATCTGCTTATTACGAATTTTCGCTCGTTGGTCGCGAGACATCGTGGAGACTTCAAAGCCATCGAGCATATAGCTGCCCGCAGTCGGCCGATCCAGACAACCTACGGTATTCATCAGCGTCGACTTGCCCGATCCGCTGGGACCAATCAGGGCAACGTACTCACCGCGTTCAATGAATAGGGTCACATCGTCTAACGCCCGAACCTCAACCTCGCCGAGGGTGTAGATCTTGGAAACGGACTTGATTTCGATAAGTGCCAAAATAGGATTTCCGCGTTAAGTTGGTTCGGGCAACGCAAACTCTATCATAAATCACTTCCCGGTCGAACTCCACCAACTCTGCAATAGAATTCGCCCATCGCAATCTATCGCGTGGGAAATGCCGCCTGAGATTGCAATCTTGTAACCCAAGTTGATCGTATTGGTGAGTTGAGTCGAATTAGTACAGGTGCATAAAAAAAGGCCGGTTCGAAAACCAGCCTTTTGTTTTTTTCCAAAATCCAATGACGTGATTAACGCTTGGAGAACTGAACACCTCGACGTGCGCCGCGGAGACCGTATTTCTTTCGTTCCTTCATACGCGAATCGCGAGTGAGGAAACCGTTATCTCGAAGTGGGCCGAAATTCTCGTCGCCGTAACCGACTAAGGCTCGTGCAAGTCCCATGCGAACCGCGCCAGCTTGGCTGACGGTACCGCCACCGGAAACGCGAACAAGAACATCGATCGAATCGGACTTGCCAACGATCTCGAGTGTCTCTGTAACGGGACGTCGTTCGTTCTCGGTAACGAAATAGGTTTCAAAAGCACGACCGTTGATCGTGATCTTGCCGGACCCTGGACGAATACGCACACGAGCGACGCTCGATTTGCGTCGACCGGTGCCTAGGTAGTCGCCGCTGATCTTGTCTTTCTTAGTTGCAACCATAATTCAAATCCGAAACATCTCTGGCAAATAAGTAGGGGAGGTAACCGACTATTTCTTCTTTCCGAGCTCAATAGGCTCGGGCTGTTGTGCTTGGTGAGGATGCTCAGGTCCTGCGTAGACTTTCAACTTGTCGAGCATGTGACGGGCGAGAGCATTCTTTGGCAACATTCGCTTGACGGCCAAAGTAATCAAATCCTCGGGGCGTCGTTCAAGTCGCTCAGCGTAGCTTTCCATTTTTTGACGCGGGAACTTGTTGTACCAAGCGTAATGCCGAACCTGTAATTTGCGGCCAGTCATTTCGACTTTTTCCGCATTGATCACGATTACAAACTCGCCTGTGTCAACGTGCGGCGTGTAGGTCGGAAGATGCTTGCCCATGATGATGGTGGCAATATCACTTGCGATACGTCCTAGTCGACAGCCTTCGGCGTCCACAATGTACCACTTTGGAGTTAGCTCACCTGGCTTAGCCATGTATGTTTTTTGAATTGCCGTCATCTGGCTTTTCTCGCGTTAATCGTCAAATGTAAAATCAAATTTCCCAAGCGGGCGCTAAACCACCCGCTACGCTTTTTTCCAACTTTGGAACGGACCAGTTTAGTGGTCGTCCTACACCTTAGCAAGCCGAAATGGGCTTTACTTCATCATTATTGAAACCACTCCGGCGAGGGGGCTAAGAAGTCTATGCAATTGTCGGCCGTTTTGACTCCAAAAACTGATCCAATGCTCATCCGAATTTGCTCAGCGGTCACACAGAGTCTGGTTTTCCAATCGGTGAGAACCAGCTTTTCCGAACTAAACAGGCAAAGGCGCTATGATTTCAAGCAGCTCCAGGGCTGGATTCCCATTGAAATGAATCAATGCCGTCCTCCCGAAAGTCACCGTTTCAACCGGAACGCCAAAGATTTGCGCCAGCGATTCCCCGCAGTGGATTCGGTACAAATCCAAAAGCTCGACTTGGCGAAGTACGTTACGTTGTATGAGCACTCGTCCCAAGGGAATTTTTTCCGACAAGATCTCGGCGCGGACTTCGGCTTCAAGAGCATTCAAATCCAGCCTAACGATTCCGTATTGAACGACGCCATCGTCGGAGCTTCTTCGCAGCAATATCTCACGGCAGTATAGATTTGCCTCGCGTTTCGAGGCGATCACTTCCACATTAACTGGGCAGCCATGGCAGGCTTCCACGGTAACGGTCATGTGATTGTTATGAGCCAAGAGGGTGCGATATGCACTAGGTATATCTTTTGCCGTCACTTGATCGAATCGACCGAGCCTCGCCGTGTCTTCGCTAAAAGTTTGGAGCAAAATGTCGAGCTCGAGCATGTCGATAGCGTATCTCTAGGACTGTGTTCGAGAAGCAATCGGCATGGTCGACAAGCCAACGATCGATACAACGGAGGTGCTCTCCGGTGCGTGGCGTTCCAAAACAGTTTCGATTAGATAGAGCATCAGTCGCTTTAAAGCGTCAGGTTGAATTGCCTGAGCGATCTCTTCAGCTTTTTGCTGATGTTTGTCGACAAGCCTATGTGCTTGGTCAAACACTTTCGCTTTTCGCATCAACTCACCAGCGATCGAAATACGCGTTGCATCCGGCAAAGGGCAATCCGATGCGATTACTTCAAGCAACCTGTTTTGTGACTCGGCGTCCAGTGTCTGCAAAGCCAACGCCAACAGGATCGTCGGACGTCCGCCGAGCACATCCCCTGCCGCCGACAATTTATTGTGCTGGTCACCTTCCCAATCACCTAAGTCATTCAAAATCTGAAATGCCACGCCGATGTTTCGAGCAAAGAGCCTAATCGGTTCTACGTACGGCGCTGCATCTCCAGCAAGTCGAATTCCAGTGAACAGAGCGGCTTCGAACGCTGGAGACGTTTTCAACGCGTAAATTTTTAAAGCATCCAGTGGCGACAGACGCTTGTTCGCACCATCGCGCCAGAGCAGCTCCGCGCCCTGCCCTTCCGCTAAACGGGTGTGGGCGCCGGACAAGCATTCCAAAATGTCCGCTACGACTTGTGGTCCCAATGATTTTGATTCACGGCTCACTAACCGATATCCTAACCCAATCATGTAATCGCCAACATTGATCGCTGTCGGTAATCCGTATCGGCGGTGCATGGTCGGCTGACCGTAGCGAAAAGCGTCGTTATCTTCGATGTCGTCGTGGACCAAACTAGCTTTGTGGAACATCTCGATACTCATAGCTGCCCGCA
>JANMNK010001177.1:0-1864 GCA_031373875.1 Pirellulaceae bacterium
GCAATTCCCGGCGCGGACAAACTGCGTTTGATGAGCGAGTCGGCTCGCGGCGAAGGCGGTCGAGTCTGGGTACCACGCCGCCAAGGCGACACACGCAATCCCAAGGAAGTACCGCAAAGCGAGCGATACTACTTTCTGGAAGAACGATTCCCCAAGTACGGTAATCTGGTGCCTCGCGACATTGCAACACGCGAAATTTTCAATATCTGCGTCAACGAAGGCCTTTCGGTCGATCCGACTCGTATGAGCGTTTATTTGGACCTCACGCACATTCCTCGTGCCGAGCTAGATCGCAAACTTGGTGGTATTCTCGAGATCTACGAAAAGTTCCAAGGCGTTGACCCGCGTGAGGAACCCATGAAGATATTCCCCGCTGTCCATTATTCGATGGGTGGACTTTGGGTCGATTATGCCAAGTCAACCGATGGCGGTTTACTGCCGGGTTCGCCAAAGAATCAAGTTACTAGCATCCCCGGTCTCTACGCGATTGGCGAGTGCGATTATCAGTACCACGGCGCAAATCGCCTCGGGGCAAACTCATTGCTAAGCTGTATTTTCTCAGGACTGTTCGTCGCTCCCGGAATCGTGAATTGGATGAAGTCCAACAAAGCGGCAGCCGATTTACCAAAGTCCTTGTTTGAAACTGCTGTCGGCAAGCAGAACGATCGCCATAAACAATTGCTGGCTTGCTCCGGCGGCGAAAACCCGTATCTGGTCCACCAGGAACTTGGCGAATTGATGACGCGAGCAGCGACCGTCGTACGGTACAACAAAGCCCTCGAGGAAGCGCTCGCCAAATTGGATGATTTGCAAGAACGCTCGCAACGATGTTCGCTGAGCGATACCGGGTCATGGACAAACCAGAACGTTATCTTCACCAAGGCCGTGCAAGACATGATGCCCGTCGCGAAATGTATCGTGAAGGGCGCGTTGATGCGGGATGAAAGCCGCGGGGCTCACTTCAAGCCTGATTTTTCGCAGCCAAGCGTGCACGGCGAAACACCCGAAGTTCGCAGAAAAGAAGCCGAAGAATGGTGTGATCGTTTCGAAGCAAACAACCGAAGATTCCTTAAGTCCTCAGTTGCCACATGGAACGGCCGAGATCCCGAAATCAATTACGAAGATGTCGATACGTCGCTCATCGAACCACGCCCGCGTTTGTACGGTTTGGTCGGTGCCGAAGTGATCGAACAAGTCTGGAATGAGCGCGTTGTCGCTCGCGGCGGAAAAGCAGTTACAGGTCTAACGGCAGCAGCAGTCTAATGTTGCATGGACAAATCCAAGTGAGAAACTATTCACCATTCCTTGAAATACGCGGATTATCATCATGACGAGCAGCGCCGAAAACAAAGGTAATCGACGCACCGACAGTATCAACGTTCGTGTGCTACGACAAGCAGGCCCCAGCATGGTTTCCTACTGGGAGCAACATCGCGTGCCTTACGAGCCCGACATGAACGTTATCAGCGTCCTGCAAAAAATCGCTGCGCAAGCCACTACGATCGAAGGCAAAAAAGTAGCGCCGGTTGCCTGGGATTGCGGTTGCCTGGAAGAAGTCTGTGGATCTTGCACGATGGTGATCAATGGCCGAGTTCGTCAAAGCTGTTCGGCCTTGGTCGACCGATTGCTCGAAGATAATCCAGCCGAAATCGAATTGCGTCCCATGACAAAATTCCCAGTCATTCGCGATTTGGCGGTAGATCGCGATCGGCTGTTTCGATCCCTCGAGCGAGTGAAAGCTTGGGTACCCGTGGATGGCTATGCAGACATGGGGCACGGACCGAACATCCTACGAGCGGAGCAAGAAAAGAATTATCCGCTCAGCCAGTGCATGAGCTGCGGTTGCTGTTTGGACGCTTGCCCG
>JANMNK010001181.1:0-1755 GCA_031373875.1 Pirellulaceae bacterium
CTCGCCGCTCAGAAACAAAACGGAGGCTAACGCCTCGCCGCTCAGAAACAAAACGGAGGCTAACGCCTCGCCGCTCAGAAACAAAACGGAGGCTAACGCCTCGCCGCTCAGTTTAATTCATTTATTTACTGTCCAGATTGCTCTGTCGTTACTATATCGCCCAGTTCGGCGATTGTAAGCGTGATGGGAGTTCGAGAAAATCTTGATAGAATAGTCCTTTCGCCAGTAAAGTGCGGTTGCCACAACCATTCCGCGTGCTTCGTGCGATTTCGAATGAGTCTAGGTTTTGCGAGGTTATCTCCAATGCGTCAGTTATTCATCATGATCGCCGTCGCGTCCTGCATTGCCACGGTTGGCTTGCCGGCATGGTCAGGCGAACCCAAGTCAATTGCGCTTTGGACCAACGGTGCGCCGGGTTCAGAATCTCGGGGCGCCGACAAGGAAGTTGCTGACATCGGGCCAGGTAAATACAACGTCACGAACGTCCATCAACCTTCGATCACTCCGTATTTGCCAAGCAAAGATAAAGCTACCGGCGCAGCAGTACTGATCGCGCCGGGAGGCGGTCATCGAATGCTGTGCTTGGGTCACGAAGGCTACTCGCTTGGCCAATGGTTTGCAGATAACGGCATTGCCGCTTTCGTTCTCAAATATCGACTCGCTCGTGAAGAAGGTTCGACTTACACGGTCGATGATCATGCAATGGCAGACACGCGGCGGGCTTTGCGTTTGATTCGCCACCGTGCTGCGGAATGGGGGCTCAAGCCAGACAGGATCGGCATTCTCGGTTTCTCCGCTGGAGGCGAACTAGCGGCACTCGCCTCGATGAAATACGACGTGGGCGACGCCAAAGCAGTGGACGCGATCGATCGCGAAAGTTGCCGGCCAGCATTCCAAGCCCTCATCTACCCCGGATCATCAAGTCGCTTTACCGTCAGCAAAGACTCACCGCCTGTGTTCATCGCATTGGGCTTTAACGACCGCGATGATATTGCAATCGGTATGGCAGAACTGTACCTGAAATACAAGAAAGCTGGAGTGCCTGCTGAGTTGCACATCTATTCAAATGCCGGACACGGATTTGGACACCGCGAGGGAACTACGACCGGCTATGGAGATTGGACCAAGCGATTTCGCGAATGGCTTGCCGATAGCAAGTTGCTCGATTAACAATATGCCGGTTGCAAATCAGCAAGTCCTGTGCACCTTCTGCTGCAAACACTGCTGACAATCCAAACACCCTTGCCAAGCCTATAAAATACCACCGCGTCCTTAGCCTGTAATAAATTCGATCGCGACCAATTTTGAACGAAGAGAATGAAAGATCGATGATATCCAAGCAAGACGCTTTTCCATCGCGCGCTAATTCGGGTGACGAACAGTCGCTGGCAGCAAACGATGCGGCCGAGATCACGGGAAAGGATTCCGAAGTGCAATCGCCGTGTATCGATGTGTGTAAACTCGATCCAGATCAAATCTGTACAGGATGCTTCCGATCCATCCGCGAAATCGCAATCTGGTCCTCATGCACGGAAACAGCTCGACGAGAAATCATCGCACGCTTAAGTCAACGTAGACTCTCCTCGCCAGCATAACAAACTCGTCGCGCCGACAAGTGGTTCCCTATACAAACATGACGGACAAGACTGCAATCGATTTGGTGCTACTATTACCGTCCGTCCCTAACGCGCGGGATGCTTGCGTTCAGCGATTAAATGATTTGTTGATTGCCAAAGACGGAATCGAGCGAGCTCA
>JANMNK010001194.1:0-2668 GCA_031373875.1 Pirellulaceae bacterium
CTGGCTGACCAATTCGATCTCGCGCGACAGGGCGGAAACATATCGCTCGATCTCTTCTGCGTTGATTTGCGTGAAAACTTTGAAGTAGCAAAACTTGCAGCGCTTCCTACAAAACGGAATGTGCAGGTACAGCCCCAACGGCGTATTGGGCGCAGGTGGCTTGGCAAGTGTCGACTCAATCTCCGGAAGGTAGTCGCTCTTCCATTGCGAATAAGGAGGGTAGTTGGAAATGAAATAGCTTCCAACTTCTGTTTTTACTGTATCTGTGGCCATTGAGGATTCAGCGCTTTCGAAAACGAGAGTTTGCGTGCGATTATTGGGTTATTGGAATGCGGGTAGTTTCGCAATGAAGTGTTATTCGATCACAAGGTCACGGGGTTCGGTTTCCTTGGTCGACGATCGTGATGGATTTAGTTTACTGCGAAGGTTGTCCAAAGCAAAATACAGTTCCGGCGTCGGATGCAATGACAAGTCGATTCGATGCAATCGCTGGCGAACCGGGAAAACCACCTTCGACTTCGGTTGTCCACTTTTCATTTCCAGATTTGACATCGACGGCATAGATCCTCCCGTCGCTAGCTCCCACCCAGGCAGCACCGCTGCACACGACAGGCGAGCCATCCGATCGCTTTCGTAAAACGCATTCCCATCGCATTTTGCCCGTCGCTACATCGACTGCCAGCATGCGGCGATTTCGGGTTGTGACGATAGCCAGTCCATCCGAGACGGCAGCCGACGATCGAATCTCGGGACTCAACTCCTCGTCCTTAAACGTCCACATCGACTCGCCTTTCTTCCAGTCGAATCCAAGCATTTCGCCCGATTGCGTCGGAACGACTGCGACGTCTCCCAAAGCCGTTGGGGTGCTGCCCGTCGGTCCACCCAGCGGCATTTTTTCACCGATCGCCATACCGGTATCTAAATCAACCACGTGCAGTTTTCCGTCGCATCCACCTAGGAACGTCCGATTTCCCAAGACACTCGGTGAACATCGAAGTTGGTCGCCAGTCTGGTATTTCCAAGCCAATTCGCCAGTCAGTGTATTTAAAGCGTACAGGCAACCGTCTTCGCTGGTCACGAGCGTCAGCGGGCCGTAAAAATTCGCGCCCGAATATATTTGCCCACCTGCGTCGAATTCCCATAGTACGCCTCCATCCTCGATGTTCATACCACGTATTTTGCCGTCATAGTCACCCATCACCAAAATGTTGCCTTCAATTGCGCCCGAAGCCAGAAAACCACTGTCGGTTTCAACCTTCCAAATCTGCTTTCCAGATTTCAAATCGAGGCAGTAAACTTCGCCGTCCATGTCGCCAATATAAACGCGGTTGTTTTGGATCACTGGGGTCGATTCAAAAGCGCCTTTGGGAACATTGAACTCCCAGAGCAGTTCAGGTTTCTCTGGCAAAGTGCTCTCGCTGACGCCTTGAGAGAGGGCGTTGCCTCGAAACACAGGCCACGAATCCGATGCCTGAACGCATGAGGCCACCAAGATAAGGCAGCCGAAAATGAAAATGCGATAATATGTCGACATTCAATCTCAATCCTAAAAAATTGGACATTTCCGAGGGACGACGAATGTTTTATAAATCGTCCGTCGGATTCGTCTTCCCCGTCAAACAAACTCGGTAAAAAGCTCGCTTGCTATTGTACGCCAATCGCCCAAAGTCTTCCACGTTTCGGATCGATTCGCAGCAGATGCGGGCTAATTAACCCCAGGAAATCAGCTTCGTATCGCTATTTCTTGCCCGAGAAGGCTTGATTCTTGCTCAAGACGATTCCAGAATATGCCGCAAGTACCACGCCGCCCGGAGCTACGAACTACGTTGCCCCCAATGCGGTAACGTCATTCAGCATTCTTCGACTCGCTTTGCGGACAATCAAGCGCGCCGTTGGCGTCAATCGTTTGCTTTGCAATTGAATTGACGTGGCCGAATCCCTTTCAAGTCGAGTTTTCAACAAATGACTTTTTCCGCTCGATTGCGATTGCAGCCGTTCAAGGCGGAATGCCTGCTTGCACTTATCGAAAGTCAGGACAAGTTTTTCGACTGCTTTGGAGTTCGCGCGGCAGACGGTTTGCGAGAATTTTTTGTTTCGGGCGAAGTTCCGCAAAGCTTTATCGATCAGCTTCGGCACGCAACTGGCGAAGATCCATGGATGTGGGGATTTGCTGTAGTGGTTGAACACGACAACTTGGTGGTCGGGACGGCGGGTTTCAAAGGGCCTCCAGCCGACGATGGCGCGGTGGAAATTGCTTACGGAATCGTGCCAGAATTTGAGGGGCGGGGATACGCGACCCAAGTTGCCGGGCAGCTAGTGAGTTTTGCTTTACGAGACCCTTGTGTTCACATGATTCGAGCTCATACGCTCCCAGCCGATAACGCATCCACTCGAGTTCTAACAAAAAACGGGTTTGTGCATGTTGGACAAGTCACCGATCCGGACGATGGTGAAGTGTGGCGTTGGGAACGTCCGATCAAGTCTTAAATTTTATCCGGCACGGCGAGCCTGGATCAATTAGCGTCAAATGTAACTCCGCCGCTTGGTTACGTTGAATTTGTATATGCGAAGGATGATTTGGAATGTCAGATGAATGGGATTTTTATTTTGCGACCGTCAATGACAACGTCGCTTCGCTGTTCGTTGACTTGGGTATACGCGAACTGGC
>JANMNK010001195.1:0-3073 GCA_031373875.1 Pirellulaceae bacterium
TGTTGACTGGAACGAGTGTCGAAGTCACTCAACTCGAAAGCCAGTTAGCTTCTCTGCCATCTAACATGGATATCGAGCAGACACAGAAACCAAACGTTGCTTCGGAAAAAATGCGAGAACAACTGTATGCTTTAGAGATCCAAGAAAGTGAACTGAGTTCGAAGTACCAAGACACACACCCAAGCTTGTTGGTTGTTCGTGACAAACTGAATACGTCACGAAAGATTTTCGACGACCAATCGAATCGAAGCGACGAGCGGAAAACAGCCTTGAATCCGCTTCACCAGAAGATCGAAGCAGAATTGCTTACAGCGACAGCACGCCGCGAATCGTTGGAAGCAAAGCGACAGGATTTGTTAGTCAGGACTGCAAGGGTTGAGGAAAAGTTAGCGACATTGAATGCGGACGAAGTGCATGTCGCCGAGCAGGAACGATTGGTAGATCTGGCTCGTGCGGACTATTTGAGTTTTGCGAAGAAGCTGGAAGAAGCTCGCGTTCGAGCCCAGCTTGACGAAAGTCTGATCAACGATCTGTCGGTTGCACAACCGGCCTCTCTGGTCTTGAAGAAATCTTCACCACAGCGGTCCTTGTTGTTGGCGGCTGTTTCACTGGGCGCGATTGGCTTGGGGTCGATTTTCGCAATCTGGCGCGATCAGCAAGCCTATTATTCGAGTTTTACAAAGCCTGAAGTTGAATACAAATCTGGTCGCAAAATTGAAAAGTTGGATGACGCCGATCTTATTCATACGGGTGTCGGTTAATTCATCACATCACTGTTGATTCATCTTGAATTGAGAAACTGAAATGTTGGGGAGATTACGCAAAAGGCAACAAGCATACGATCCGTATGCGATTACAGGGCGAAATGGATTCGTCAATCGAGCTGACTTGGAATTGCTTGTTGCCAAGGAGCGAGCGCGCTGCGACAGAGGCGCTCAGCCCTTTAGCTTCGTCGTTTTTAAGTTGTTGCCAAGCAAATTAGGCTTGGCTGGCTCGATGGTCCAATTTGCGAAATTAATTGCTGCTCGCGTGCGATTGACGGACGAACGCGCTATCTGGAGCGAAGATCAAATCGCAGTGATGATGCCGCAGACCGAGCGACTAGGTCTCCAATGCGTGCTTGAGAGCTTAACGCAGCTGGCGGCGAATCAGGAAATCTATTTCGACGTGCAAACCTTCCAGTATCCAAATGAATCCAATTTCGATTCGGACGATTCTTCCGACTCGAGCGATTCAATATCCGATGACTCGACTTTGGAAGATTCAAAATCAACCGCAGGGAATTACCCGAGGGTTGTTGTTCGTGCTGATGCGCCTGATTCGATCGCCTTGTTTCTTTCGGATTATCCAGCATGGAAACGTCAAATCGATGTCGTTGGTTCGGCTGTTGGTCTACTAGCCGCATCGCCGATTATCGGATTGGCGGCCGTTGCCATTAAAATAACCTCTCCAGGGCCTGTGTTTTTCAAGCAGAAACGAACAGGTTATCACGGTGAGGTTTTTGAAATGTACAAATTGCGGTCGATGGTGGTTACCGCCGACGAACAGAAATCTGCGTTATTGGAATTGAATGAACGTGACGGGCCGGCATTTAAGATTGCAAACGATCCTCGCGTGACATGGGTAGGCAAGTTACTTCGTGCAACGGGCATGGACGAAATTCCCCAACTTTGGAATGTGCTGCGAGGTGACATGGCGATCGTCGGCCCAAGGCCTTTGCCCTGTGACGAGGATGCTCAATGTCTGAGTTGGCAGCGGAGGCGATTGGAAACGAAACCAGGTTTGACCTGTTATTGGCAAACTTCGAAGAGTCGACGAGTTTCTTTTTCAGACTGGATGCGAATGGATTTGCGTTATTACAACCGGCGTTCGTTGACGCAGGACGCGTACATTATGGCCCGAACGGTTATGGCGGTTTTTCTAGGGCGCGTCGGTCACTGAATTGTTGAAGGCGTGGCCACCAAGAGTTACCAGAAGTTGCCAACGAGTTGAGCGGCTTTTTCAGTCCAATAGACCTTTGCTGTGCGCATAGTTTCGATGAGTCTCGCATTCGCTAACATGGAAAACACTTCAACGGAAACGCTTTCGCCTCAAAAGCTCAATTGCCGAGTGACATTGTTGAACAATTATGTCACACGGCATCAATTGCCAGTCTACGAAGAAATCCAAAGACGAGTCGAAAAACTGGATGTCTTACTGTCCGTAGCGATGGAACCGCAACGCGACTATCAAGCTATCTTTGGAGAGTTGGATGTCGAAATCCAACGGAATCGAACTGTCAAGAAACAGTGGAAACACGCTGCAGGTTTCACGGACGATTTGAATGTTCAGATCCCGTACGATACCTACTTTCAGTTGCGCAAGCGTCGACCGGATGTAATTGTGTCGTATGAGTTGGGTGTTCGCTCTCTGATGAGCGCTTTCTACCGGCGAACGCATTCAAAGTGTCGGTTGGTCACGGTGATCAATGTTTCCGAGCACACCGAGCAATCTTGGGGGCAAGCTCGTAAGCGACTGCGACCGTGGATTTTGAAGACTTCGGATATTGTTACCTACAACGGACCGAGTTGCCGAAAGTTCTTAGTGTCGTGTGGTGTGCCCGAAGAAAAACTTCGAATGGCGCCGTATGCGGCGCATCCAGATTGCGTGAGCAATCACGATACGTGGAGACCACACGAAACCCGTAAAAAGCTGCTGTACGTCGGGCAAATGTCGGAACGGAAAAACCTAGTTCCTTTTATGCAACAATTGATCGCGTGGTGTACAAATCACTTGGATCAAAAAGTCGAGTTGTCGCTAGTCGGACGAGGCGTTCAATCCGAGCTAATCGCTGCGATGGCACGTCCTGCCAATCTCACGCTGAATTGGTTGGGCTCCATTGACCCTTCTCAGATGCCCAAAGTTTGGCAAGACCACGGCATCTTGGTCTTTCCTACATTGGCCGATGAATGGGGATTAGTTGTCGACGAAGCGATGCATTCGGGCATGCCGGTCCTAGCAAGTGTGTTTGCACAATCTTCTATTTCGCTTATTCGCGAAGGTCTCAATGGCTGGCTGTTTGTACCGAATCGCG
>JANMNK010001202.1:0-3896 GCA_031373875.1 Pirellulaceae bacterium
GCTTGTCGAGTTTGAGAACGGTTGCATCGACGTTCATGATACGCCAACCATTGCGCATCAGAGAATCGTTCGATTTATTTTTGCCATGCTCGCTTCATTTGTTGACAAGAATTCTTTGGGGGAGGTTTTTTTCGCGCCATTGCCAGTGCAACTTTGGAACCAAAAATTCCGCGAACCAGATATCATTTTTGTTTCACGTGAACGACATCTCACCAGTCAATATCCTAACGGTGCAGATTTGGCAATCGAAGTCGTAAGTCAAGGTGCTGAAGCACGGCACCGAGATATGAACGTCAAGGTTGAAGAATACGCGAAAGCCAATATCTCGGAATACTGGGTTGTCGACCAGGAGCAGGAAGAAGTTATTGTTTACCAAAGCCCTTCTAAGGGGCAATATTTGTCTTCGCAAAAATTTGCTCGAGGACAAGTGAATTTGTCAAGCGTTTTTTCTCAGCTTGTAATTTCTGTTTCCGATGTTTTTGATGCTTGCCGATCGCCGAAATTCGATAAGGGAAGTTAGGGATTAGTTCACAGTTCTTGGTGCTTGGTGGGCTCCTCATCCCCCGGCCCCTTCTCCTCGGAGTACCGAAGAGAAGGGGGGAAAGAAAGAAGAGTGGAACTTTGTTTCTCCGAGTACCGAAGTGAAGGGGGGAAGAAAGAAGAGCGGGCCTTTGCTTCGTGGAGTATGGAAGCAAAGGGAAAGAAAGACGAGTGGAACTTTGTTTCTCGGAGTACCGAAGAGAAGGTGGGGAAAGAAAGTCGAGTGGTCGCTTGCTTGGTGGAGTGTGGAAGCGAAGGGGCGGGACGAAAGTCGGGGGCTTTTTTTAAAAAAAGCTTGATGGGTGGGTGTGGTTCTTAATTGGGATTTGGTCAAGGAAGTTAGATATTGATGATCGCGCTGCTGGGAGCTTCGGGGTTCATTGGGAGTGCGTTTACCGCTCGAATGCGGATTCGTGGGATTAAGTTTCTTCCGCTGTCACGAACAGTCTTAGATTACTACCAACCGGACGCTTTGCGGGAATGGCTGAATGCGAATCCTTGTGAATTTTTAATCAACTGTGCTGGGTACGCAGGCAAACCTAATGTGGATGCTTGCGAACAGCACAAGGCTGATTGCTTATTGGCAAATGCGGTGTTGCCGGGGGTTATTGCAGAAGCTTGCCGAGATGCAGGGATCGCTTGGGGGCATGTTTCGAGTGGGTGCATATTTCAGGGCGATGGTCCCGGCGGTCGTGGATTCCGAGAAGACGATTCGCCTAATTTTTGCTTCCGAAGCCCTGCGCGTAGTTTTTATTCGGGCAGCAAAGCACTGGGCGAGGAAGTCATTGGCGATCTGTCGAATTGTTACATCTGGCGCGTCAGAATGCCATTCTCAAATCGCAACATGCCGCGAAACTATTTGAGCAAGGTTTTGCTATACGATCGATTGCTCGATGTCCGGAACAGTCTTAGCGATATCGATGAATTCGTGGATGCGTGTTTGGATAGCTGGCTCAATCGCATACCGACCGGAATCTATCACGTGACCAATGGCGGCTCCCTTACGACGCGGGAAATTGTTGCAATCGTTCAAGAAGTTCTTAAGCCAAAAAAAGAGTTTCATTTTTTTCGAGACGAATCGGAATTTATGAGTCAAGCTGCCAAGACGCCGCGTTCCTGCTGTGTGCTGGACAACAGTCGTGCTTTGCAAGCTGGGTTGCGATTGTCAACCGTTGAGCACGCAATCCGCCGAGCTTTAGAAACCTGGATTAGGTAATCAGCGAAGATGTCGAAAAATCAACGTAAGGGAATCGTATTGGCAGGTGGCTCGGGAACGAGACTCTTTCCGTTGACCCGATCGGTGAGCAAGCAACTGCTGCCGGTCTACGACAAGCCGATGATCTATTATCCGTTGTCGGTGCTCATGTTGGCAGACATTCGCGAGATATTGATTATCACGACGCAGCGCGACTTGGGTACTTTTCAAGATCTACTGGGCACTGGTGAAGACTGGGGTTTGCAATTTGAGTATTTGGTCCAACCGGAACCTCGCGGTATTGCTCAAGCGTTGACGATTGGCGAATCATTTTTGAACGGTTCGCCGTGTGCACTCGTGCTTGGTGATAATCTATTTTTTGGACAAGGGTTTCATCAGATCTTGCACGATGCAAGTGCTCAAACTCGTGGTGCGACGATCTTTGGGTATTCCGTTCGTGATCCGCAGCGATATGGTGTCGTCGAAATTGGTTCCCAAGGTCAAGCGATCTCGATCGAAGAAAAACCGCAGCATCCGAAATCCCAATATGCGATTCCGGGGCTTTATTTTTACGATAGCGACGCTTCCAAAATAGCTCGAGAATTGCGGCCGTCAGCGCGAGGCGAGTTGGAGATTACCGATGTCAACCGCGCGTACATGGATCGGGGGCAATTAAGGGTCGTACCGTTGTCCCGAGGGTTCGCTTGGCTGGACGCGGGCACGCATGAGTCCCTGGCCGAAGCTACGGCGTTTATAGCGGCTGTCGAGAAACGGCAAGGCATGAAGATTGGTTGTCCGGAAGAAGTCGCTTTCCGAAAAGGCTTCATTTCCGACAGCCAACTAATCAAGCTTGCCGAAAGCATCCCGAACGAATACGGCGAGTATTTGAAACGAGTGGCACGTGGCGGCTAATTTAAGCAACAGCTTTGGCTGTTCGGCGCGATCCCAATGGTACTGACTTTAGTAGCGGAACGGCGCGAGCGGTCCGGTGAAGCATTGATAAACAAAGCAGACACCGTAGGGCTCGCTTACGCTACAACGCAGACTCTAAAGTCAGCGGAATTGGGCGCGACCTGCCCGGTGGATTCGGACGAATGATTTTGCGTTGAACTAGAATGTCCGGGGCCTCGCGTTAAACAGTCACGACGACAAATCCGAATCGCGAAAGCAAATTTATCTTTGGCGGGACGACAAGAAAGGTGGTTGGCTGCTAGAGCCGAGCGAGCTATCGAATGGATCGACGCCGGCTTCGCGATCACCTTTTTTGTTAAAGAAAGGATGATCGGGTAGAGCGAATTGTTCGTCGATTCGGATAAAGGCAGTGTGCCCGTCGTCGTAAAGGATATTTAGTCCTTTACCTGCATGCACCAGCCATACATCGCGATTTCCGCGTACCAGAGGTGCATCAGCAAGTATCGCGAAATCGGAACGCCCTTTGGTCTGCGCTGGTTCATAACGACCATCGACCATGTATCCGAGGCTGTATGCGTACGATCCGCCGGCGAGCTGTTGCCACAGTTTCAGTTCTTTCGCATTGGCCTCGCGCAACTGAAAACTTGTTGGCACGAAAAAGATACTGTCGTTGTTCGTAAGGCTTGGGCACCAAAACGACTTTCCTCCATCGAGCAGCCCAATATCATTTAGCTTTACCGCGTACACGCCTGCAAAGGCCATCCGCCCGTCCGGATCGACGGCGGGTAACTGGCGACGCGACGTGATGTCCCCAAAAGACGCAAGAGATATACCGGCAGTTGTCAATTGCCTGTCGCATCCCAATCGTCGCGATGATTCGATCGTATCCAAGACGCTTGGAAACAATAGAGAAGCAACAACGATCGTTGCGGCGATAGTCGCAAACAAATCCCGCCAGGAACGGCTTTCCGAGCCATAAGATCGTGAGACATCCACACCCAGCCCATTCGTTACGCTGGGGGATTGATCGTCTACTTGCTGCAACACCTTGTCCACCAACCCAGCCGAAGGTTCGTAGACGCTTGTATCGTTTTGAAGCGGTTCTAGCAAAGCGTCATTGAGCGCTGCGATCCGTTCTGCGATCGAAGGGTCGGCTTCCAAAGCTTGACGAACTTGCTCCATCTCTTCGTCCGGAAGCGATCCGAGCAGAAATCCTAATAGGGTTGGATCATCAGGAAAGGGTTGGGAC